>JAGWRJ010000741.1 GCA_028869725.1 Alphaproteobacteria bacterium
AGGGTGGGGACCTCTCCGCCTTCGGCGTCGAGATAGTCGAGCACGCCCTGCCAGACGGTATGGACGCCAGCGGCAATGGTTACGCCTTCGTCGCGGATAAGCCGCGTCAGATGGGCGCCGTCGAGAGCACGGCCCGGCAGAACCAGTCTGGCGCCGACAGCCGGCGCTGCGAAGGGGAAAGCCCAGGCATTTGCATGAAACATTGGAACCGCGAGCAGAATGCTGTCGGCGCCGGTGAGCGCCACGGCGTCGGCCTGCAATGAGCGCAAGGTGTGAAGATAATTTGAGCGATGGGTATAGAGCACGCCCTTCGGGGTTCCGGTCGTACCGGAGGTGTAGCAGAGCCCGGCAGGGGTGTTCTCGTCGAACCTGCCCCAGTCGGTGTCCCTGCCGTGGCGGGCGAGAAGGTCTTCGTAATTCCAATAGTACCGCTTGGGATCTTGGTCGGTGCTGCCTGCTGCGGGTGCATCGAGCACGATCACATGTCTGACGGAGGGGCAATGAGGTGCCATCTGTGCCCATAAGGGCAGCAGATCAGCTGCAACAGCGATTGCGCCATTTTCAGCTTCGCGCACCATGGCGATCAGATGAGCCGGGGTCAGCCTGGGATTGAGGGTGTGGCAGATGAGGCCCATGCCCATGGCCCCAAAATAGGTTTCGAGATGGTGCTGGGTGTTCCAGGCCAGCGTCCCGATGATCTCGCCGAAGCCAAGGCCGATTTCGCTGAGCGCCCCTGACAGGCGGTTGCTGCGTGTGCGCAGCGCCGTGTAGTTGATGCGTCCGAAGCCGGCTGTGACGACCTCCTGATGTCCGCACCATTTGGCGGCGTAATCGAGAAGCTTATCGATGGTGAGGGCGTAAACCTGCATGAGTCCGATTGGCGAAGTGGGGGCATGGATAACCGGCCGCTGACCGTTCGGGTCAGCGGCCGTAGCGGGATGCTGTTCAGAACAGCTTCGTCACGCGAATGCCGAACATGCGTGGCAGACCGGCATAGAGACCGCCCGAATTGTTGGAGGCGACATACTGATCGTTGGTCAGGTTGTCGCCATAGAGGGTCACCAACCAGGTACCGGTCTGATACTGAAGCTGTGCGCCCAGCAGATTGCGTGCACCCAGGCGATCTCCGACGGCAGGATTGTCGAAGATCGAAGCCCATTGCTGCGCCACATGGGCGAAGTTCACCCGCGGGGTCAGCGAATCGCCACTGCCGAGGTCGAATTCGTACTGGACGCCAAAATTGTAGGTGACGCTCGGCGCATAGGTGATCGGGTGTCCCTTGACATTGACGCAGTAGGGATCGGTGCCGCCGGTTCTTGGGTCGCAGGTCCCGGAGGCAACGGCGTTAAACCGCGGGTCCACTGCCCAGAAGCTGGCGAGCGAGCTCTTGAGCAGGCCGATGCTCGCCATGAGGGACAGATGTCCGAAGGAGGCCTGGGTTTCGCCCTCGATGCCATACATCTTGGTCGTGTTGGGCAGGTTGATTTCGTAGGTCCGGATCGGAACCTTGGGATCAGACAGGCTGACCTGGAAGTGATTGTATTCCGTGTAGAAGGTATCGAGCTGGGTGCGCACATGCCCATCGAACCAGGAGCCGTTCTTCCACCCCATCTCGTAATCGGTATCGGTGACCTTGCCGAACGGCGCGGGCCCACCCGTGGCTGAGGTGAAGGTGTTCAGGCCGCCGCCGGTATAGCCCGTGGCCACGAAGGCATAGAGGAAGTTGCCCTTGTTGACTGCCCAGTCGAGCGCCGCCTTGTAGGTAAGATAGGACGACTTCTGTGTCTGAATGTCCGGATAGGGTGTTGGTGACAGCGTGGTGACGCCAAATCCGTTGCCGTAATTCCACAGATCGACGTTGTTGTGTGAACGGGTCTCGGTCCAGCGCCCTCCGAGGGAGGCGGAGACGCCATGGCCGAGCTTGACGTCAACCTGACCAAATCCGGCGATGTCGAGATTGGTGGTTTTGCCCTGGATGGTCCATGACGTGTACTGATAGAGGTTGCCCAGATTGGGGGTTGGACCACCCGGAAAGCGCGGTCCGACCGCGATCCAGAACTGGTACGGCGAACGCCAGCCGTAATCGTTTTCCTGGGCGTAGAGGCCGCCCACCCAGGTCACGCGCTGATTGCTCGGCGAGATGAGATCGAGTTCTTCGGAATAGAGGGTCTCATCGACCGAATCATAGAAGGTCCAGCTGCTGGTGCTTCCGAAATAGGGGAAGTCGGCCGGATTGCCGTAATCGGTTCCGTCGAGGTCACTGCGCCACATGGTGTTGCCGGCGTTGTAGTCGGAGATCGACTGCAGCTTGATCCCGTTGGCGAAGGTGTAGGCGACATTGAGGATTGCACGCTGTTCGCGGTCCAGACGCTGCTGTGGTGCGTTGGCCGTCACATCGTAGAGATTGCTGTTGTGGTAGGGATTGGGCGTACCATATGGGGCAACGGGAGCGCCCACGGGCAGGAGCTGTGAATAGGGTACGGCCGGTGCCGCGCCAAAATCCTGGTAGAGGGCGTCGTATTTGAGCGAAACCGTCAAGGCTTTGATTGGCTGCCACAGCACGGTGATACGGCCGGCGGCCTCCTGGAGGTCGCCGGGATTGTAGCCGGGCTTGCAGTTGGCATACTGGAAGTGCGGGCAGTTGTCCGCAGGTGAACGGTCGATGATGTGGTAGAAGCTGTTGCGCCGCTCGCCAAATCCGGCAATGCGGATCGCCAGCGTGTCGGTGATAGGAATGTCCACCGCGCCCTGCAGCTGGACGTCGTCGTAATTGCCATACTGTGCCTGCGCGTAGCCGTGATAGCCGCCGCCCAGCGTCGGATTGTTTGTCGTGACGAACACGGCGCCGCCGGTTGCATTCTGCCCGACGAAGGTGCCCTGAGGTCCGCGATAAACCTGGACACTCTTGATGTCGTAGAACGGCTCGGCCGTCATGTACCCCGGGAACGTCGCCGCGCCGTCGCGATAGGTGACAACGCCGACCGGAGTCTGGGTGTTATGCTCGCCCTTGCCGATGCCGCGGATGTCGAAGTCGATGCCCTGGCCCAGGTCGTTGACGGTCAGGTTGGGAGCGATGAACTGCAGCGAATTGACGTTGATTACGTCACGGTTCTGCAGCTCCTGGCTGTTGAGAACGCTTGCTGTGACGGGGGTCGTCATCAGGTTTTCCGTGCGGCGCTCGGCGGTAATTACCACCTCCTCGATGCCTGTATTGGCATTCGCCGACGTTTTCTGACTGCCCGTTGTCGCTGTCGTCTGCGCGAATGCCGCACTGCTGCACACAAGCGCAAAAACAGATGCCGATAATCCCAGCCCGAATTTCATTGTTCTCTCCCCCATGCGTCCGCAGGCGATGACACGCGTTTTTTGGCCCGTGGAGCCTGAACGCTGTCAGATCCTGGCCCACCTGTCAATATTCGTTCACATGTGTATGAATATCACGGTGTGGTGAGCGACCCGGACCGGCCGAACGTGTGCATGTTGCCGACCAGAGTTCTCTGCGCGTCGTGGCGTTCTCCGAAGTCATCGATGATGCGCATGACCGGGCCGCTGAACCGTTTGCCCTACCGTCGCCTTCGGCGTTGACCAACAGCGGCAGGATGCGCGCGAGGAAGGCCGGCGCCACCGACCCTAGGGCGCTCGGCGCGCTGACGGGCACGCACGCCCCCATCCATTGGCGAGCAACTGCTCTAACTGCGCTTTGGTAAAAAGATTCATGCTTATTCTCCTTGTGTTTGCGTTACGCTCCGAAGGGACAGCGCAACCAAGGCCGGGCGCGAGACGCAGCGTCACACAGGAAAATTGTTCAGGGAGAGCCGAGGCTTCCTGTTGACGCGGGAAGCGTCTGCGACTGGCACGGTCGCTGAACACTGCCGTTCGGGGGAGGGCAAGCACGAAGAGAAGTTGAAACGCCAAAGCGAAGACAGTGCTGCACGTTTCGCACGATCAAAACGGCCTGAAATGCCCCTGCAGCTTTCGCAGTGGCGCCGTACGGCGCATGGACATCGACTGAAGCTGCGGCGCGCCCGGTGGCGCCGGCTGAAGAGCGGCGGCTACAAAGGCCAAAATCTTTAGAGAAATTCATATCGGAAATTCCGTACTAAGAGCGCATTTTTGAGCACAATCCAACTATAAAATCATATTGACAATTCCGCTCTAAAAGCGGATAATAGAATATGGAACGAATGAAACGATCAGGCCTGTCATCCTATGCCTTTGGCCTGCTTGCCGCGGGCCGCGGAGTCTTTTCTGCGGATGAAGCGCAGAAGGAGATCGGCGTCAGCCGTGGCGCATTCCTCGATGCCGCCGAGCGCTTGCAGCGGCGCGGCCAGCTTATCCGGCCCCGACGCGGTTTCTATGTGGTCGTGCCGCCCCAATACGCCACGACGGGAGCGCCACCGCCGGAGTGGTATATCGACGCCCTGATGCGCCATGAAAAGCGGCCTTATTATGTGGGGCTGCTGACGGCGGCAGCAGCTCATGGCGCGTCCCACCAGGCCGTCATGGCGTTTCAGGTTGTCACGGACAAACTCCTGCCCGACATCGAGGCCGGACGGACGCGGATTGTCTTTTCCTACCGCAAGGACATGGCGGCGGTGACGGCGGGGATCGAGGATCGCAAGACGCAATCGGGCTATATGAAGCTGTCCTCGCCGGAACTGACGGCGCTCGATCTGGTGCGCTATTCGCATTCCGGCGCCGGTCTGGACAACATTGCAACGGTGCTTTCCGAGCTCGCCGAACGGCTGCAACCCAAAAAGCTTGCCTCCCTGTCAGGCGCTTTCGAGAAGGCCGTCGTGCAACGCCTTGGACATCTGCTCGAAAGGCTGGGGCACCCGCAGACAGTGAAAGCGATGTTCGCGGCGCTATCGGCACGCGGGCCACTGCCGTGGGTCGAACTCGATCCCAAACAGGCGGGCGATCCCGACTTGTCGCCGCCATCCTCCGAACGCGATGAACGCTGGCGGGTAATCGTCCGGCGTCCTCCGGAGATCGACGAATGATCCCGCAGGATTACATTACCGCCTGGAACGGCGTGGTGCCGTGGGCGAGCCAGCGGCAAGTCGAGCAAGACCTCATCATCAGCCGCGCGCTCGTCGCCATCTTCTCCGACCCATTCCTGCGCGGCGAACTGCGCTTCCGTGGCGGTACGGCGCTCAACAAGCTGCATTTTCCGACGCCGCTGCGCTATTCGGAAGACATCGACCTGGTGCGGACGACCGCCGGTCCCATCAGCCCGATATTGGATCGCGTGCATGACGTTCTTGATCCGTGGCTGGGCAAGCCGCGCTTCGATCAAAGTCCGGTTGCGCCCAAGCTCAAGTACGCCGTAGAAGCCGAAGACAAGGATTCGCCCGCCCCGATAAAGCTCAAGATTGAAATCAACACGCGTGAACGCGAAGCGTACGATCCCCCCATCGAAATTTCGTTCGGCGTCAAAAATCCATGGTTCACCGGCGAAGCCGCAATCCCGACTTTCTCGCGGGAAGAAATGCTGGCAACCAAGCTGCGGGCCCTGCTTCAACGCAACAAGGGCCGCGATCTGTTCGACCTCGGTCATGCGCTCACTGTGTTCGAGGGGCTGAACGCGGCCCGGGTCGTCGAATGTTTTCGGCTCTACCTGGAAAAAGCAGAGCAAGCGATTTCGAGGGCCGAGGCGCAGCAGCGCATGTTCCAGAAACTCGTCAATCCGACTTTCTTCACCGACATGCGCCCACTGCTTCCGACAGATCGCGCAAAGGCGCTAACCGACGAGGCGCTTAACGCAGCCTTTGTCAGGGTGATGAAGGAACTGATCGACCGGATACCCGGCGACGAATGGGCGAAGGCCGGGGAAATGCGGGAACGGTTTGCCATCACATGAGACCACTGATTGAAGCATTCTTCCAGCGCGCACCCGATGGCTGTGGCGCGATCTACAATGAACGGTCCTTGCAACTCGAACTCGCCTATTACTTTCGGCAGGTGGGCGCACATGTCGAGTTTGAACGTCCATATCGCATAACCCCGCTGCCCGGCACAACATGCAAGGCGAAATCCAATCTCGATCTTGTCGTACAGATGGACGGTGAGACTGTCGCCATAGAGTTAAAGGTGCCGCTCAACGGGCGTCACCCTGAGACACTTTACGACTTTTGCAACGACATCGCTTTTGTTGAAGCGATTGTACGCGAGAAATTCGCCGATAGAGGGTTTTGCTTATTTGTCACCAATGACCGCGCATTCTGGACGGATAGCGGTCGGGGCAGTCCTGTTCATGATCTATTTCGCCGTAAAGGATCGGAGCTAACCGGCGCTGTGCAGAAGCCAACGGGTAGCAAGGATACGGCGGTCGTCATATCTGGTCGGTACTTTCCCGCCGAAAGCTGGAAAGACGTACTTGATGAACGATTAATGACGGGCGCGCAGTATTTATTGGCGGACGTTGTTCCATAGAACCGCCAAAGCGCGGACGGTACTACTCCCTATCCCGCGCTCGATACGGCTTGAAGTGTTTCCGGAGTCTCCGGCGCGGCGTCGCCCGCTCAAGACGCATCGACCGGATCGGCGGCTTCGGCGATGGTGCCGGCGGCTTCGTCAGAGCGCGCTTGAGCGCCGCGATCAACACGGCAATCCTTTTCTGCGCCCGTTCAAGTGCATGACGCAACATGCCGGTCAGGAACCGGGACGCCGGAGCAAAAGGCTTGGCAATCTTTCCGGTGACGAAACGGCTCGGCTTTGATTGCAGGAAGCGCGAGCCGCTCAGCGTGCGCGTCCGGGTGGACCGTCCCTGTTGCTCACGCGCTCGATGCACTGTTCTTCTTCCTGTCGGCGGCGCTCCTCGATCTCGGCGAGGAGTTTTGCGGCGGCCTCGTGCTCGCGCAGATAACTATCACGCTCCGCTTCGTAACAGGCGTCATGCTCTCGCTGCTGCGGTTGATGATGTTCGGTCAGTTCGGCAAGATCTGCTGCCTGCACTGCATCGAGCTCCGCGACGGAGTCGGCGCGGGTGCGCGCTTTCTCAGCTGACATTTGCGGCTTAAGTGTTTCTCTGATTGCTTTGATAAAGACTTTGAAGCCGATGTTCGTCCGATAGGTTTCGCGGCCAAAGTGCTCCCGCGCTTCGTCCGCGAGGATACTGGCGGTCTGCTGATATTCGGCGTTCTGACGCTGGCGTAGCTGGCGGCCTTCCTCGGCATGGCGTTCCTGCAAAGCCTGTTCGAGTGCGGCGGTTTCATCGTCTTTGGAGGGTGCAGGCGGCCGTGCGGCTTCACGATTCTCGGTGGGCGCTATGTCGGGTGCGCGTTCGCGCTGCTCCTGCATGGCCTTGTCCTGTTCGGCGGTCGGAATTGTGTTTCGGTCGATGTCGGCCATGAAGGCGCACAGATCCTTGGCGGAACGCCCTTGATCTGCCGTGACAGGCTGTAGAATTGGCTGTCGATGTTTACGAGGACGTAATCGCGCCGGTCGCCTTTGGCGAGCATGAGGCCGTGCACTGCCAGCGCGGCCTGAAACGCCGGCGCGTTATCGCATGACTTATATATGGCGCTGATGGCGTCGTTGAACGCGTGCCCCGCAACGCCGCTTTGAAGTGAGCTTCGCGCTGTTGTGGAAGAGCTAACGCACCTACATGCAAAAAGGCTCCCGCTGGTTGGCGGGAGCCAATTCGTTCAGCACATCCGAATAGAGGATATGCTTACAGGTTCTTTTCCAAATTTGATCTGGAGAAGCTATTTTTTCTTTGCGGCAGTCTTCTTGGCCATCGGATGCATGGCCTTCATGCTCGCCATCTTCTTGGCCGGCTTGACTGCCTTATGCATGGTCGTGGTGGCGGCCGTCTTCGGCGCGGCAGCCTTGCCTTTGGCAAGAGCCGGAGCCGCAACAAAGCCAACCGTACCAGCCACCGCGAGCGCAACAGCAGTGGCCTTCAGAGCCTTCAACATGGACATCCCCTACATCTGGTTCAGATTAAGTTCTGCGAGAGCAGAACGGCGCGAACCCCACCAGCCAATCGCGGCCGGATTGTGGCAGATGTAGCGCGTGCAAGATTAAATGGAATTCAAGATTTGCGCTGCAGCATGACGCCGCCGGTAATGATCCCGCTCCGCAATATCTGCAGGACGCGCGACGCGTCGAAACGGGCCGCGGAATTCTCCTTATACCCTATGCCGTTGGCGGCCCGTGCAGGGTGTGGCGGACACAAACAGCGTTTCGAGATATTGCACCTGCGCAGGCGGGCGACGCTTTGGCCCCTGCCCACAAACGTGACTCGGTTCTGTAAAGTTCATGAACTGTCTGCAAAGAAGGCGCCGCCTGCCTGCCACCGAGGTCATGGCGGAAGGTGTTCGAATCCGTACGCATAGCCTTCATCGCCATGAGGCGGACAGGCCAACTGGTCCTGCCTGGCATTGGTGTTTCGGATTACGCACTGAGGCATGGCTTGCGCCAACCTGGCGCCGGCCATTTTCCACGTACCGCGTTCACGGCACGCACAGCGCCTACCGGCGTTTCAGCCACTGGTGTAAGCGCCCAATCGCCGCTTCGGTCTGTGCCTCAGAAACCGCAAAGCTGATGCGGACGAAGCGATAACCTTCCACCGGGTCAAAATCCACGCCGGGCGCGAGGGCAATACCTGTGTCCTCGAGTACCTCCTTGCACAACGAGAAGCTGTCGTTCGTCAGGTGGCTCATGTCTGCATAGATGTAGAATGCGCCCTCGGGCGGTGCGATCTTGGAGATCCCCATATGCGGAAGGGCGTTGACAAGACGCTCCCGGTTACGCCGATAGACCTGCACATGGCTATTGAGCACATCGCG
>JAGWRJ010000007.1 GCA_028869725.1 Alphaproteobacteria bacterium
CTCAGCCCATTTTATGGACGTGACAGCGCGACCGTTGCCGTTCATCAGTATCGCTCGGTCAACACCGAGGCGCTGTTTTCAACCTGCGAGGCGATCTTCCGCCAATTTGGCGGCCGACCCCATTGGGGAAAGCGCCATACACGGACGGCGGCGGAACTGGCACAGATATATCCGCATTATGACCGTTTCGTGCACATGCGGGCGCAGCTTGATCCCAAGGGCCGCTTTCTCAATGCACATTTGCGCGCACTTGTCGGGTGAGGCGCATGCGCAGATAAGCCGTAGCGCGAGCGTCGCTTCAATCGGCCTATTCGACGAGCGCGATGGCAAACCCGTCCCAGCCCTTGCTGCCGACGGTCTGGATGACGGTTGAAGTCAGATCCTGGGCACCGGACAGCGCGTCGTAAACGTCGCGCGTTCCTATGATTGCCGGATCGGCGGTTTGCGCATCCAGAACCTTTCCTGCGCGCACGACATTGTCGCACACGATCACTCCGCCGCGGCGCGTCAGTTTGCGGGCCCAGTCGAGATAATGACGATTGTTGGCCTTGTCGGCGTCGATAAAAACAAAGTCGAAGGACGCTGGCGGTGGTGCCAGGCCTTCCAGCAAATCCAGTGCCGCACCTTCATGAAGCGTGATACGATCCTCAAGGCCTGCGCGGGCAAAATTGCGTCGGGCCACCGCGGCATGCTGGGGGTTGTATTCCAGGGTTACGACGTGCCCCTCGGCGCCGGCACCACGTGCCAGACAGATCGTGGAGTATCCGCCAAGGGTCCCGATCTCGAGGATGCGTCTTGCGCCCATCATCCGCACCAGGATCGTTAAAAGCCTGCCTTGCGCTGGTGAGACATCAATAGAGGGAAGCCCGGCAGCTTCGTTGGCGGCAAGAACGTCCGCCAACACATCATCAGGATTGAGCAGTTTTGTCTGGATAAAGGAATCGATCTCGTGCCATCTTGCGTCACTCATGCCTCAGAACTCCGCCTGCGGTAGAAGCAGCTGCGCGCACCAGTGTGGCAGGCCGGTCCGTTTTGTCTGACCTTGAAAAGCAGCGTGTCGCCGTCACAGTCTATGTAGGCCTCGACAAGTTCCTGGGTATGGCCGGAGGTCGCGCCCTTGCGCCAGCGTTCGTTGCGTGAGCGTGACCAGTAGGTGAGCTGGCCCGTGCGTAGGGTCTCTTCGAGGGTCTGCGCAGTCATCCAGGCGAGCATCAGCACATCTCCGCTCGCAGCGTCCTGGGCGATGGCCGGCACAAGGCCGTCCGCATTGTAGGTGACAGCGGCTAAAAACGCGGTATCCGACAATGTTTCGCTCATCCCGCCCGTGCCATTCGTTCAAATCCCTGTGTCAGATCGGCAATCAGATCCTGTGCGTCCTCAAGTCCTGCATGTACACGCACCACTGTCGCGCTTGCAGGCCAGGGCCGTGCAGTGCGTACGATATGAGCGGGAGTGACGAGACTTTCGAATCCACCCCAGGACCAGCCCATGCCGAAAAGTTCGAGGCCGTCCATAAAGGCTGCGAGCCCGGCATGGGATACGCCCTTTAATTCGACCGCAAAGAGCCCGCAGGCGCCGCGGAAATCCCGCTTCCAGATCCGATGTCCCGGATCGCTCTCAAGTCCGGGGTGCAGTACGCGTGCGACTTCTGGCCGTGCAGCGAACCAGCGTGCAAGTTCCAGTCCCGTCTGTTCATGAACGGGAAGGCGCCGGGCGAGGGTGCGCAGGCCGCGCAGCGCAAGAAAAATGTCGTCCGCTGAGGCAAACTGGCCAAGATCACCATGGGTGTGTTTCAGGCGCTCGGCGTGGCTCGCAGTGGCGCAGACATAACCCATCATGAGGTCAGAATGACCGCCGATATATTTGGTTACCGACTGGATGGAGAGATCGACGCCGTGCTCCAGCGGCTGGAAATAAAGCGGTGTGGCCCAGGTATTGTCCATCAGAACCGACGCACCCCGGCGATGGGCAACCTCGGCGATGGCAGGTATATCCTGCATTTCGAAGGTGAGGGAGCCAGGCGCTTCGCAGAACACAGCCCGCGTATTGCTGCGGAAATGCGTCTCAATCTCGGCGCCACTGCACGGATCGAAATACGTCGTTTCGACGCCGTAGCGTGCGAGCACGCGATCGCAGAAATTACGGGTGGGAAAGTAGGCGCTATCGCTGACGAGCAGATGGTCACCAGCCCGGCACACAGCAAGGATTGCCGTGGTAATAGCAGCCAGGCCTGATGGCGTCACCACAGTCAGGGCGCCATGCTCCAGTTCGTTGATGGCATTGGCGAAGCTTTCCGACGTCGGAGTGCCACGCCGGCCATAGACATAAGGCGCTGTCCCTTCTTCAAGCGTCTTGAGATCGGGCATGAGGATGGTGGAGACCCGGTAGACCGGCGTAGACACCGCACCGTAATGGTGCGCCGGATCGCGCCCCAGATGGCTTGTGAGGGTGCTTGGTTTGCGGGTCATAACTCAACTCCAACGCCGGGCTCAGTAGCGAGATCCGGACCGGGGGTAAGGGGATTGGTCATGCGCTCGGCCAGAATGGGGCGCAGCGGCCGATCAAACGACCAGATGATGAGCGCAGAAACAAAGGCGATCGCCGCGGTGATGAGAAAAAACTCTGCCTTCGCAGTGTGGTCCCAGAGCGTTGCCAGCATGCCGCCCAAGGTGCTGCCAAGAAAGGTCGCGATAAACCAGAAACCCATCATCATCGACATCACCTGCACCGGCGCGGCGCGGGCCACAAGCGCCAGTCCCACGGGTGACAGATAGAGTTCACCGAACGTATAGATCGTGAAGAAGGGCAACAGCCATAGCCAACTTGCGTGGCCGTGCGGACCGGTGACCCATGCCACGGCGGCGATGAGGCAGAAGGCAACCCCGAGTAAGGCGCAGCCCAGCGCCATCTTGATGGGAGTTGAGGGCTCGCGCCCGCGCCGGGCCTGCCGACCCCACAGCCATACAAGAAGAGGTGTGAACGCAAAGATCATGGCCGGATCTATGGACTGCGCCCAGGGTGCCGGGATCACGAAATTCACCACGCCAGGAATGAAGACGCGATCGGTGTAGTCGCGGGCCCAGAGTGCAATCGTGATGTATTGCTGTTCGTAGCTCATCCAGAAGCCCGTGACCGGCACGAAGAGCGCAACGAGGGCAAAGATCGCTTTCCAGTCCTGCCTGGTGAGCGGTTGAGGTTTGACGGTCTTGCCGGCACGGCGCGCGCTTGTCACGCGATCAGGCGGCAGATTGCGCAGTGACAGCACATAGATGAGGACGCCGATCGAGACTCCGATGCCGGCGGCAAAGAAGCCGAAGTGCCAGCCTGCGGTCTGCCCAAAGGTCGTGCATACGCTATGGCTCCAGGCCCAGCTGTCGGTGCACATCCGTGCGCCCAGCGTGCCGCAGATATACGGCGCAAGGAAGGCACCGAGATTGATCCCGACATAGAAGATCGAGTAAGCGCGATCGATACGGTTGTCACCGGGCGCATAAAGGTTGCCAACCTGGGTAGAAATGTTGGGCTTGAAGGCGCCATTACCGACGATGAGGGCGAGGAGACCGAAGAAGAACAGCGAAGTCTGGGTCAGCATGAACTCACCGGCTATCATCAGCAGACCGCCCGCCACGACCGTATAGCGCTGTCCGGTCAGACGGTCGGCCAGAAGGCCTCCGAAAAATGGAGTCAGATATACGAGCCCGGTGTAGAGACCGGTAATATTGGTAGCGAATTCTGTGGACGAGAGCGGCCCGAGCAGCCATTCGAAGGCGCTGCGGACAAGCGAAATGCCAATAACCTGTGTCATTGCCTCCGGCGTCAGCAGTTGCTGCGTCAGATAGAAGATCAGGATCGAGGTCATGCCATAATAGGAAAACCGCTCAGCCATTTCGGTGGAGAACAGACTTGTCAGTCCCATCGGATGACCGAACAGATCACGCTGGCGCTTGCCCTCCGTTTGAGCCATTCGCGGTCCCTCTCTAGACGTAATGACAGCGCGAGTGTGCACACTCCGCGCATCAATTGAAATGGTATGACGGCTTTGTGAGCAGTTGCTCAGGGCAGGATAATGTAGCGCTCTTCGCGGGCGTACGGAATGAAGCCGGCGCGCTGGTAGAGCGGCAACGCGCGGGGATGATCCAGTGTGCAGGTATTGACCTTCAGCCTGGTGATCGGACGATCCCAGGCCAAAAGTACTGCCTGGAAAAGAAAATAGTGGCCAAGACCGCGACCGATATAGTCGGGAACCAGCCCGAAATACGCCAGCTGCCCAGTAGGCATCTGGCGGAAGTCGAATTCCGCCATACCGGCTGGACAGCCATCGACATAGAGCACGTAAAGATGCAGGCCCGGGTCGTGAAGCAGAGGTTCGAGCTCACTGTCGGTCAGCTTCTTGCGGTCTACCCAGTAATGCGGTCCGCCGATCGTATCGTACAGATAGCGGTAGAAGTGAACAGGAGGTGTCAGTGCGCGCAGGATCGCGATCTTTCCGGCCGGGCTCGGAGGAAGCGCGATATCTGGCCGCGCCTTCATGTCCAGAAAGGTGACAATGGTGGGAAGGCGCTTGGCTCTGCTGCGGTCCCTCATGGTCTTCGTCCCGTCTCGATCGGGGCGTCAGGGCGTGCGCCCCAATCTGCCCAGGAACCATCATAGAGCGCCGCCTGCTGTACGCCGGCCACGTTCAGTGCCAGAAGCAGAATGGCTGCAGTGATGCCTGAACCGCAGCTTGTGATCACCGGCCGTGACAGATCAAGATGATGGCGCGCAAACAGGGCCCGCAGCTCATCAGCAGATTTGAGCGTGCCATCACTTTGGACAAGTTCGGCATAGTGGATATTGCAGCTTCCCGGGATATGGCCTGGACAAACGCCTGGACGTGGCTCCGCTTCTTCGCCGGCGAAGCGGGCCGGGCTTCTGGCGTCGGCGATCTGTTCATTTCCTGAAGCCAGGGCTCCTTGCACCTGCGCGTAATCGCGCAGCAGGCTGTTGTCGGGCCGCGGCGTGAAATGACGGTACTGCGGTACCGGCAGCAGGTCGTCTATGGACCGGCCTTCGCGCTTCCATTTGGGCAGGCCGCCATCAAGTACAACAACGTCGCCGTGGCCCATGGCTCTGAGCATCCACCAGGCCCGCGGGCTCGAATAGACACCGGCACCGTCATAGACAACGATGAGATTGCCGTCACCCAGCCCTAGCTTGCGCATCTGGCTGGCGAATTTGGTGGCTGGCGCCAGCATGTGCGGCAGGGGGCTGGTCTCATCGCTGATTGCTTCGATATCGAAAAACACCGCGCCCGGTATATGGGCACTTGTGTATTCGGCACGCGCATCGCGGCCTGCCTGAGGCAGGTACCAGGACGCATCGGCAATGCGCACGTCCGGAGCAGCAAGATGCTCGGCGAGCCAGGATGTGGACACCAGGGGAAAGGCGACACTCATTCGAATGGAAGGTCCATTTCGCGCGGCTCTCCGTCAAGCCAGGGTGGAACTGGGAGCCCCTTCTGACGCAGAAAGGACGGGTTGAAGAGTTTGCTCTGATAGCGCGAGCCCGTGTCGCAGAGCACTGTAACGATGGTGTGGCCAGGCCCCATCGCTCGCGCCAGGCGGATCGCGCCGGCAACGTTGACGCCGCTCGAGCCACCAAGGCAGAGACCATCGTGAAGCAGCAGATCATAAAGAGTCGGCAGCATCTCTTCGTCAGAAATCTCGTAGGCATCATCAATGGGTGCATCTTCGAGATTCGCCGTGATTCTGTTCTGGCCAATACCTTCAGTGATTGAGCTGCCATGTGCGGAGAGCTGGCCCGTCTTGACCCAGGAATAAATGGCTGCCCCCAGTGGGTCCGCGGCGACCACCTGAATGTTCGGATTGAAGCTCTTCAGCGCTATCCCGGTGCCGGCCAGTGTGCCTCCGGTACCCACTGCAGCTACGAAGCCGTCGATGTGGCCGTTGAGCTGTTCGTAGATTTCTTTGCCCGTGCCCTGGATATGCGCCTCGCGATTGGCGGTATTGTCGAACTGATTGGCCCAGATAGCCCCATTTGGTTCAGTCTGGGCTAGGCGATCGGCCAGTCGTCCAGACAGCTTCACGTAATTGTTGGGGTTACGATGGGGCTGGGCAGGGACCTCGAGGAGGTGGGCCCCCATCAGACGCAGGGCATCCTTCTTTTCCTGGCTCTGAGTTTCGGGGATGACGATAACAGTACGAAATCCCATGGCATTTGCGACCACGGCAAGGCCGATTCCAGTGTTGCCGGCGGTACCTTCCACGATCGTGCCGCCGGGCCGCAGTTGGCCCCGGGCAATGGCATCGCGGACGATGTACAGCGCAGCCCGGTCCTTGACCGAGCCGCCGGGGTTCATGAATTCGGCTTTTCCATAAATGTCGCAGCCCGTCAGCGCGCTGGCATGGCGCAAGCGGATGAGGGGCGTATGACCAATTGCATCGAGGGTGTCGTGACGAATGTCCATGATGGGTACAACCAGGCTAAGCCGAGACCCTAAGCCCCGGGCGGCCCACCATCAAGCCGCGCGCGACAGCTTCAGCCTGTCAAAGGCGCGTAGCGCCCGTTCCCGCCCGGCTGTCAGGTCTACCAGCGGGTGCGGGTAGGTGGTGCCCAGCCTGATGTTGGCCGCGTCAAGAACGTGGGCTGGCGCTTGCCATGGACTATGCAAAAAGCGGTCCGGCAGGCCTGAAATTTCCGGGACGAATTGTCGGACATAGCGACCATCAGGATCAAAACGCTGACCCTGCAAGACTGGATTGAAAATCCGGAAATAGGGTGCGGCATCGGCGCCGCATCCGGCGATCCATTGCCAACTTGCGCTGTTGTTGGCGAGGTCCGCGTCGACGAGCGTATCCCAGAACCATTTGGCGCCTACGCGCCAGTCGATCAGCATATGCTTGACCAGAAACGAGGCCGCGATCATGCGCACGCGATTGTGCATCCATCCCGTCGTCCACAGCTGGCGCATGCCAGCGTCGACAATCGGGATCCCGGTCTGACCGTGCTGCCAGAGGGCGAGCTGGGCGTCGTCACGTGTCCAGGCAAATCGTGCAAAGCGGGGATCGAGCGGCGCCTCTGGGAGCTGTGGATGGTGAAACAGAAGATGGTGGGAGAATTCGCGCCATGCGAGCTCGGAGAGAAATTTCTCGCTGACATCGTCGGTAAGGCGCAGGGCATGCCAGACCTGTCGGGGCGAGATCTCGCCAAAGTGCAGATGTGCCGACAAGCGCGACGTGCCGGCACGCCCCGGCCAGTCCCGTGTCTGCGTGTAGGCATGCAGGCTCTCATCGAGAAATTCCGTGAGGCGGGTACGGGCGCCAGCCTCGCCAGGATCCCAGAAGGAAGGCCAAGCAGCCGCCCAATCGGGGGCGCGCGGCACGAGCGCCCAGCTTTCCAGCCGCTCTGAGGCGATGGGCGGCGCAAACCGTGGCAGCGCGGGCACGGGCAGGGGATCGGCGATGGCGAGCTGTCGAAGTGCCTTCCAGAACGGCGTGAACACCCGGAACGGCGCACCCTCGCGCGTTTTCAGCCGCCAGGGTTCAACCAAAAGGTTGCCGAGGAAACTGTGGACTTCGATGTTGCGCCCTTGAAGGGCTGCCTTAAGGGCGCAGTCGCGTTCGATCGCGTAGGGTTCATAACAGCGGTTCCAGTAGATCTTCCGGGCACCGGTTTCACAGATGACCTGGCTGAGTACCGATGCCGCCGGACCGCGCCTGAGAACAAGCGTGCCCCCCACGGCCTCAATGCTCTCTCCCAACGCCTTGAGGGAGTGATGTAACCACCAGCGACTTGCCGCACCTGATGCCCATTCACCGGGAGTGTCATCATCCAGAATGAACAGGCAGACGAGCGGCTGGCCGCTCGCGCATGCAGCGCTGAGGGCAAGATTGTCGGCAAGACGGAGGTCCTGTCGGAACCAGACAATTACGGGCTTCATGCTGCGAATACGCGCAAGAGGTGCATTTGGATCAATGCCCCTTGACTGCCAATAAACACGCCGTCAAGGGGTTACATCTCCGTCACGCACGTGCAAGGCTGACTACCTCAACCCAATCGCGGAGGACTGTTCGCGTGGCCAGTACCGCCACCCCTGACACACAAACCCATGAGCGCAAGCGACTGTCGGCCCTGAGCCTTGTGGCCGGACTGATCGGCAACGTCCTAGAATGGTACGATTTTGGCCTCTATGGGTATCTCGCCCCTTTGATCGCGGCGCGGTTTTTTCCCGCTCACAACGTCATCCTGTCGCTCATTGCTGCCTATGCGGGCTTTGCCATCGGTTTTGCTATGCGCCCGATCGGGGCCCTTGTATTCGGCCATATCGGTGACCGCCTGGGACGGCGCACCGTTCTTGTTATGTCGGTAACCCTCATGGGACTGGCGACGACCGCGATCGGTCTTCTGCCCAATTACCAGATGGTCGGATTCTGGGCGCCGGTTCTTCTGCTTCTTGTCCGTCTGTTCCAGGGATTTTCTGTGGGTGGTGAATTCACCGGCTCAGTGTCCTATCTGATCGAAACGGCGCCAGCCAACCGGCGCGGTTACGCCGGTAGCTATGCCAACATTGGCTCGAGCGGCGGCTATCTTATCGCCGCGGGCCTAGCCGCGATCACGATGGCGCTGATTAGTGAGCATCCCAGCTTTGGCTGGGCATGGCGCCTTCCATTTCTTGGCGGCGGCGTCATCGCCGCCCTGGCATTGTGGCTGCGCCAGCGACTGCCGATGTCGGCCTATGAGCCTGATGAGCCCGCGAAGGGAGAACCTCTGCCACTCGTCAAGGCCTTCAGGCGCAGCCCGCGCATCATGGTGCTGGTGATGCTCTTCACCTGGGGCTACGGGGTCGTCAATTACCTCACCATGGTGTTTCTGGCGACCTTCGCCAGCCGCTTCGGGACAATTGCGCCCGCCGATGCGCTTACGCTCAACACGGTGGCTGAAGCGGTGGCGATCATTGTGGTACCGGCGGCAGGTTTTCTCAGTGACGTAACCTGGCGCCGGCGTACGCTCCTTCTACTCGCCTTCGGGCTGTTCCTGTTTGCCGCTTACGGCTTTTTCCGGCTGGCGATTTACCCAACACTTGTCGCGTTTGCGGCCGCCCAGCTGGGGTTTGGGGCGATGCTGGGCGTGGTGATGGGCATAGCACCAGCGATGCTGGCCGAAGCGTTCCACGCCGAATTCCGGCTGTCGGGATATTCGCTTG
Organism: Alphaproteobacteria bacterium; assembly: GCA_028869725.1. GTDB lineage: Bacteria > Pseudomonadota > Alphaproteobacteria > Micropepsales > Micropepsaceae > Rhizomicrobium. The sequence goes on from JAGWRJ010000007.1 coordinate 9,203, forward strand.
CCTTCAATTTTGGGTTAGGACTGGGTGGCGGAACAGCTCCGCTCATCGCCACGGCCCTGATCGATGCCAGTGGCGTGACCCTGGCGCCCGCCTTTTATTTGATGTTCGGTTCGCTGATGGCAATGATAGCCCTGTATTTCATGCCCGATCGAAGTCGCGAGCCACTACTTTAGAATCGCGAGGATTTGTGCAGAGCTGTCGAGCGCCGTCTCTAAATCCGTCCAGACTGGAAATCGAGTCATCATGAGCGACAACGTTCCACTGCGGGCCCACGAGCATCGCGAGCACGCCGAACATGCTGCCGAAACGCAGGATATGTTCATCTCGCTGGTATCAATCACCATCGCCATCCTGGCGGTCATTGCATCCCTGGCCGGCAGCCTGGAAATGATCGAAGTGAGCCAGGTCATCACCCTTTCCAGTAATTCGGTACTGAGGCAAAATCAGGCGACCGACGCGTGGTCGGAATACCAGGCCAACAGTATCAAGAAGCACGTTTACGCCGCAGCTGCTTCCATCGCACCGGGATCGTCGTCTTCCCTCGGTGCGCTCTCCCAAAGGCAGGCTTCCAAACAGGCCAAGATTCGCCAGCGTGCGCTGATGGCTGAAGCTGAACGTGATCACCTGGCCAGAGAGAGTGAGCGGCACGAAATCCGGCATGTCTGGCTTGCGGCCGCGGCGACGCTTGCCGAAATCGCCATCGCCATCTCAACCGTGGCCATCGTCACGCGTCGGCGTAGCTTCTGGAAGGCGGCGATGGGCCTTGGTGTCATTAGCTTTGTTCTTCTGGTCGGTGCATATCTCGTCTAGCAGGCGCGATCCGCGTGGCTCCTGCCGCTGCCAGTACGTGCCTGGCACCTGAGTTTCAAAGGGTAGCCGTTGACAGTCGCGCAGTGAGGTTTGCAAATGCAGCCATGGCAGAGGAACGCAAAAATCGCATCAGGTGCCGCGTGCAATTGCCACGTCGTATGGGCACGGTCGCCTTTGGCCTGACGCTGATGCTTGGCGTGGTCAGCGGTGCCGATGCTGCCACACGGCAGGCAGTGCCGCAGATGCCGCGCGGGATTGCCTCGGCCTCCCACACATCTACAGCTTCAGCTCGCAGCAGTGCGCGTTCCCGTGAAGTGGCGGGTAATGCCGCGCAGAGGCCGGTGCACAGGGACATTAAGCACAAACGTGCCATGCCGGTGACCGCGGCAGCTGGCATCGCTGGCATGGAGCATGCTCCAGCGGTAGCGATCGTCATTGATGACCTGGGACCTGACGAGGCGCAAACGCGCGCGGCGATAGGGCTTCCCGCTACAGTGACGCTATCATTTTTGCCATACGCCGATGACGCGGCGAAGCTTGCGCGGGAGGCGGAA
>JAGWRJ010000742.1 GCA_028869725.1 Alphaproteobacteria bacterium
AGGTGCGCGAAACGCGCATCGCCGTTGGGATCCCCGAACGACGAGGTAGTTTTCGCGAACTAATGGCCTGCTTGGGCCATAGAGTCGTGACAGCGTTCGACTACCACTATGCCGCTGGCGGCGTCGCTCAGGTCTTTGTCGGCATCCGTATCAGAGACGCGCTGGATGCGTCCGACCTAATGTCTACGCTAAAGTCGGCTGGCTATGCGACGATTGACCTGACGGGCAACGAGCTGTGGAAGACCCACAGCCATCACATCGTCGCGGCCGACCGGCTTGTCGCCGAGGACGTACAGTTGTTCCAGTTTCAATTTCCGGAGCGCCAGGGAGCATTGGCGCAGTTTCTCGGCGCACTCGGGAATGAGTGGGACATCCATCTCTTTCACTATCGCAACCAGGGGTTCGACCATGGCCGAGTGCTGTGCGGCATCCAATGTACGGCGGCACGGTCGTCGAAACTGCGCGACGTCCTTGTGGGAACGGGCTTTGAATTCGTCCCCACAAGCGACGCTCTTAGCTGCCTTGAGGGGATCGGCCTTCCGTCTGGGGCACACGGATGACGGAACGATGGAATTCGGACGGGCTTGGCTTGCCGCCCAGAACGCACAGGCTGCATAACGGTCTCTGCTACGGAATTCCGGAATCGTGAGGAAAGAAGTGACGCTGCACTTGTAACTCCTACCGCAGTGACCTCGCGCGGCTGAAGTAGTGCCGCAATGTGCACGAGTTCGCCGCGATTTGCATCGAGTATTTGCTGGGGAGTGCGGATTTCTCTGTGCCAGCCAGTCGAGCCAACCGCTGGCGGGCCAGCGTCAAGTATGGTCGCGGCGAGTTGGGCTGCTGCCGGTTTCAAAGATACCTTCTTAAAGTGGAAGATGAAGCTGGAGGTGGCAGATGGTCACGAGATGGAATTCAGCCGCGAGTTCAAGCTTGAGGCGGTCAAGCTGGTTACCGAGCGCGGGGTGACGGTGGCCCTGGCAGGCGCGCTCGACGGTATTTCAACAGCCTGTCTAAGAGGAAATAAGGCTAGATGCCTGACACGCCATGGATTTGCGGCGAGCGTGGAAGCGTACGAGTGGGGCTGCCATAGCGGTGGTGATCAGCGCAAACATCACCAGCATCGAGTAGACTCGAAGCGGCAAAATGTTCAACTGAAGTCCAACGGACAACACGATTAATTCCATTAGCCCTCGCGCGTTCATCAACGATCCGATAATTGCTGCGTCATTCGCAGACTGGCGAGCCAAGCGCGCTCCAAAATATGAGCCGACATATTTACCAGTAAAACCGACGCAGAGGAACATACTGAGCCAGAACCACGAGCTGTAGCCATCGATTGTAGAGATGGATGTATGCAAGCCTGTATAGGAAAAAAACACTGGTATTAGAACAATATGGATGAAACCACCAAACCATTGATCCCACAGTTCGCGTATTTTTGGAATTTCACGCAACAGCAGGCCTGGCAATAATGCGCCGAAGGCACTATGGAAACCGAGGTTGGACGTAACCCATGCCGATGCGAAAACAAAGCAAATTACGACGGTCATCACCGCTCGTAAGCTATTGCGACGGATTTCCCGCAGTAGAATCGGCCTGATCACGTAGCGTGCTGCTATGATGCAACACGCGAGGTAGATGGCGAGATCGAAAACACTGCGTACGCTATTGTCAACACCAGCCTTGGCAGTAGAGAGCGAGGCAACAACCGCGAGCAGCAGCCAGCCGGCTACATCTGTGATTATGGCGGCCGATAGCGCGGCCGACGCTGCCGGGTATCGGCCTAGATCGAGATCTATGACCATCCGTGCCATGACGGGCACAGCAGACACAGACAGTGCGGTGCCGCAGAACAGGGCGTACGGCAGTGCTGGAACGCCTGGCGCCAGCATGGTCTTCGACAACAGTGCGACAACCACTCCACCAACGAATGGGGCCACGAAGCCTAGAATTGCAACAATTCCAGGCAGATAAAGGCTGGAGCTCGACCCTGGAGCGCTTCTGTAGCTGTGTAATCCGATCTCGAACATCAGTAGCACCAGCCCAACTTCGCCAAGTTGCGACATGCTAGGTGAAGCAATCGGCGCGAACATTGCCCCATAAAATGATGGTATAAGTGCGCCAAATACCGATGGACCGAGCAAGATTCCAGCAATGATCTCGCCAACCACCCTGCACTGGCCGAGATGTTCTGCAATCCATCCGCATGCATGACAAGCTAGGATTATAATTGAAAGCTGGAGTAACCACATGGCGGTCTACTTCAGACAGTGGCTCGACTGTCAAAATCCACGGCTGCAAAATGCTGCAGTTCCAAGATATCTGAGGAAGCTAGCGGCGGAGTGCGATTCACTGGCTGAGTGAACATCGCCTTTAAGGCCCCATTGTCAGCGGACCGAAATTTCGCCTGCAACGCTGCAGATCTGGCTCGATGCTCGGATAATAAGGCGATTATTTCCATGGCGATCTAAATTAAGGCGGAAGATCTCGTGAAAACACGCGGATTCAGGTACATGAAACCCAGCACGCAAAAATCGGATGCCTATCAATAATCATGGGAGGCCCCGCGCGGTGCGCCTGGAAGCCAGCCCTCCGCAGCAACCTTTCCACCCCAATATTGGTCACCATAATCAGCCGCTTGGCCCCTTGCTCCGCAGCGCAAACAATAGACGCGCGCATCAATGCGATGGCCGCTTCTGAGGACATCTTTCCCAGCGCTGACGTGGTCTGACTGTTGAAATCCGTGGCCGCGAAGCGCGATAACTCCCAGACATCCGGGGATGAAGGTGGGGCGAGGCCGTTCAATAGTTGTGGGAAAACCTCGCCCAGGAGGTAGGGGCGCGTGGTGGGCAGTAGCCGGGCGCAGCCGCAGACATGCCCCTGATCATCCCGGCCAACAACATAGACGGTGTCCGGGCGATCGAACTGGTCGGCTTCAATGCCATCTTTGGAAGGGACGTTCCATTCCAGCTTCTCGACGAAAACCCGATGTCGGTAGCGCCCGACGCTGGTGTGCAAGCCCTGCTGGAGCTGCGCTGGGGATCCTGTCACGATCTGCATACCACCTCCAATTGGCATAGATACTTGGAGATGTATTCAACCAGCGCCAACACGGACGCGTAACTGTTAGATCTGACAGGTCATCACGCGTA
>JAGWRJ010000743.1 GCA_028869725.1 Alphaproteobacteria bacterium
CGCCGTCAAGTGCGCCGCCGACGTGGTAGACCTCGCGTACATTTGGGATCAGCGTGGCGCGCCCGGAAATGAGTTCGGGCGCCGCCCCGCCGGCACCTTCCGAGGTGACGAGCAGGATCGCCCCGGAATCACTCACGATATAAGCGGCCTCTGTCGCGGTCAGGCGCGTCGAAATAGGCGTGTAGTAAAGACCGGCACGCTGCGCTGCCCAATAGAGCTCGAATATGCGCGGCGAATTTTCCAGCAGCACTGCGATCACGTCGCCAGCTTTTAGCCGGAGCTCTCGCAGCACATGCGCGCCTTGGTTAGCCCGGCGCTCCAGGGCGCCATATGTAATGGTTTCACCAGAGCCTGCCATAATCACAGCCGGAAAATCGGGCTGGCTCCCTGCAAATTCGCGAGGATACATCGTCAGCTCTCCTCAAGCCGTGCGCAGGCCGCGGCGTAGTCTGCTTCGAGCCACGCTACGATCCCGGCCACGCTGGAAATATCGGCGATAAGGCCAACGCTGTGACCGGCACTCCAGACATCACGCCACGCTCTTATCCCGTCAGGAAGATCAGGGCGGCGCTCTCGTGGACGCGGCAGGTTACCAGGATCAAGGCCCGCAGCTTCGATGGATGGCCGCAGGAAATTCGCGGGAATACCCGCAATCGCGTCCGTGTAGATGCAGTCGGCAGTCTCCGCCTCCACCAGCATCGCCTTATATGGCTCTGCTACACCGGATTCCCGTGCGGCGATGAAGCGTGTACCCATCGCCACCAGGTCGGCACCCAGCGCTATCGCCGCCGCCATGCCGGCACCATCGGCAATGCCGCCGGCCACAACGATAATGCCATCGTAGAAGGCGCGCACCTGCGGGACGAACGCGAAGGGCGAGAGCGTGCCGGCATGACCGCCAGCCCCAGCACAGCACAGCATGACGCCATGGGCCCCGGCAGTGGCGGCCTTCCTGGCATAGTCGATCGTACTGACGCCATGGAACACCATGCCGCCCCAGCTGCGCGCGCGTTCGATCACCGCGGCCGGATCACCGACGCTGGTGATCAGAAGCGGCACAGCGAACTGCTCACAGATCTCAAGCCGCTCGCGCAGCGTGCTGTCGTCGCGCGCGACCGAAAGATTGACAGCATAGGGTGCAAAGCCTCTTCCCTCAGCTTGTGCTAGGCGCTTCGCCGCTTCGAGTTCGATTAGCCACCGGCGGAATTCGTCAGACCCACGGGGATTGGCGCCTTGATAGGCACCAACGATACCGGCACGGCAGCAGGCAATGACGAGTTCAAGGCTTGAAGCAATGGACATGGGTGCCGCCATCAGCGGCAGGCGCAGGCGCGAATGCCCACTCAGCCAAGCGTGCCGAGAGGATTGTGACGGGGGACTGCAACTCTCAAGCCTAACCGCCATGACGTTAGCGCACGGTGAATGACTTAGCCTTGCTCATGATCGCATTGCGGTCGACTTGAGGTACCCCGACGGCATTTCCGAGCTGGCAGTATTTAAGTGCCGTCTGTAGCGCCGGCGTGCGCAGCTGGTCGAGTGATTCCCAGATAGCACGCGTCGTACCCTGAGTAGCCGCTGGCGGTTTCGCGGCTATCCTAGAAGCAAGCTTGTGCGCATGCTCCCACAGATCCTTGCGCGCTACGATCTCGCTGACCAGTCCGATGCGCAGCGCAGTCTGCGCGCCCACCCGCTCATCATTGCCAAGGAGGGCGATACGCAGTACTTCGCCGAGCGGCAAGCGATAGCTCATACCGATCGGCTCTAGTGCTGCCGTCATACCGTAGGTCACATGCGGGTCGAAAAACTCGGCATCCTCCGAGCAGATGATGATGTCGCTTTCGTTGAGCCAGTAGAAAGCTCCACCCGCACACATGCCGTGCACGGCGCAGACGACCGGCTTCCAGCATTTATTCGACTTCGGGCCCAGCGACTCACCCGGATCGGTCTGCGCCCAGAGGTCCTCCGAGCCCAACACATTACCACCTTTGCGGACATCGACTCCGGGGGAGAAGGCGCGCGACTCCATGGCTGCTCGCAGTACCACAGTATGAATGGAGTCGGTTTCGATCACGCGTCGCCAGATGGCACGGAAATCCTCCATCATCTGGCGATTGAAGCTGTTCATTGCCTCCGGCCTGTTGATCGTGACACTGGCGACGTGGTCGCCGCTCTCCTCAAACAACACTGTTTGATATTCGGACATATGCCTTCTCCCGATACCGCAACGGCCGCCGATCTAGCAGCCTATCCCGATTTTCGCGCGGCGGCCGCCTTTTCGAGGAGCGGCTTCAGTTCACGCTTAACGATCTTTGCATTCTGATTTACGGGCAACGCCGGCAGGATCGCAATCGTCCGCGGCACCTTGTTGTTCGCCAGCCGTTCCTTACACCAGGCCTCAAGCTCGGTTGCCGTAGTCTCGGTTCCAGGCCGCAGCGAAACGGCGGCGGCGATATCCTCTCCCAGCACCGGGTGGGCGATGCCGACTACGGCCGCGTCCTTCACAGACGGGTGCAGGTGCAGCACATGCTCGATCTCCAGTGGCGAAATGTTGTAACCGCCACGGATAATCAACTCCTTGGAGCGCCCAGTCAGGATCAGATCGCCATCCTTGTCGACATAGCCGAGATCGCCGGTTTTGGTCCAGCCGTCGACCCAGCCCGCATTGGTGGCTTCCGGATCGTTCCAGTAGCGGCGCGGATGGCGCTGCTTGCCGTAGATCTCGCCGACGACGCCGCTTGGTACCGGATTGCCGTTCGCGTCGCGGATCTGCATGTGCGGTCCGATCGGGCCGACGCAGCCGGGTTTGAGCACAGATTCCTTGGTGCGCGTGGAGGCACCGATGCCACCCTCGGACATACCGTAAGAATTGCGCACGCTGACATGCGGCCACAATTCCATCGCCCGCACGACGGAATCGTGCGGCAACGGCGCGGTACCCGTGAGCAGGTACTTGACGCTCGAAAAGTCCGTCTTCGCCGCGTCGGCATGATCGAGCACCAGCCTCAGCATGGTCGGCACCAGATAAACCGTCATTGGCCGCTTCTGTTCGACCAACTTCAGGAAACCGCCGGCATCGAAGCTGGGCTGTGTGTATGTCGTCGCGCCGCCATAGATCGGCAGCAATAACACGCCGAGATTGCCGCCTGAGCCCGTAAACGGCAAGGCGTGGAGGGTCGACGTCGACCGATCCATCTCCATGCCTGTCTTCACTCGCCCCATCAAATCGGGATGAGAGACCACAACCCCTTTTATCGCCCCCGTCGTACCCGATGTGCCCAGGATTTCTGCATCGGCATTGGGATCAAGTGATTCCTGGTCAGGCAGCGCCGCTACGTCAAGCGGCCAGTTCTCA
>JAGWRJ010000744.1 GCA_028869725.1 Alphaproteobacteria bacterium
ACCGGCTGGGCCACATTTCGCTTTGCCATAGGTCCTACCCCACTGCGCAATCTAATGGTAGTCGAGCACGCGGACGTCCATCGCGTGACCGTCCTGCCACCTAAATACGATACGCCACTGATCATTGATCCGGATCGAATGAAAATCCTGCATCTCGCCCCTGAGCCGTTCCAGTCGATTACCGGGCGGAACCCGCAGATCACGAAGATCGGACGCATCGTGCAGATACAGCAACTTCCGTCTCGCCCGCCGACGGATCTCGGGTGGAAACCGCCGTGTTTCTCGGGAGTCCCTGTCGAGAAATAGATCCTCGGCCAGGCGATTCCCAAAGCTCGCGATCATGTTTCTATGTTATCGGAACCCGGGAATTCCGGCAATTGGATTTGGGCTGCGACCAGCACCGTGTCGCCTGAAGACTCGGAGTGCCATTTTGGCGGATATGTCGATGGCATAAGGCGATGTCGCACGGGATCGACGGCTTCGTCGCGCTGCTCTCCGGAAGCACCGCCGCCTCGCTGGAACGACTTGCCGTGGCTCGCGTCGAATACTTGAGGCCGGAGAACCCTTCGCGAACTGGACCTGCGAGCAAGTTGGTTGGGATGTTGCAGTGTGGCGAATGGCTCCCTTCGACCACGGCCCCCGTTTGCACCTGCCAATTACGGACGGCTACGCGGAAGTTCAACAGACATTCGGATGACCGCGCTTTGGACCTCAGGGGGACGCGCTCTTAGCAAGCGCCGCATCAGGGGCGAAGACGACTGAGCGCCTCCTTTGCCAAGCGGTGCTCCGGATCAAATTCCAAAGCCCGCTCATAAGCTTGACGCGCATCCTTCACCCGCCCAGCGCGCGCGCTAGCCAATCCCACGCCATACCACGCATTTGCACGTTCGCTAGCCGTGTTCGCCAGCTCGATAGCACGATGATAGTCGGCCAACGCCCCACTCTGATCACGCGCGCGGCTGCGCAGAATGCCGCGAACGTAATACCCCTCGTAGTCTTCGGGATTTCGTTTGACGTATTCATCGCAATCCGAGATGCCGGCCCGGAACTGCTGCAACTCGTACTGTGCCTTGCAGCGCGAGAGGTACGCCAATGCCAGGTTGCTATTGATCGCCAGCGCTCTCGTGAAGTCCTCCACGGCCGACTCGTATTGTCCGAGGTCACCCCGTGTAATGCCGAGATAGAAGTAGGCCACTGCCGTTGGACTCAGCTCTACGGCTCGCTGCAAGTCCGCCAGGGATGCCGTATAGCGCGACTCCTCCTCCAGGGCTCTACCGCGCTGCACAAGCCATTTCGCTTCGGGAGGATAGTGGTCCAGCAGCCACGTGGTGTCCGTGATAATGCTCGGCCAATCGTGGGTCGCGCGGGCGATTACGATGCGGTTCCAGAGAAGCTGTGGATCGTGAGGATTGAGCGCCAGCGCACGATCGATGTCGGCCCGCGCCGCAGCCGCGTTGCCGCTCTTGAGCAATGCGGCGGCTCGATTGGACCACGCATGATAGTTGTCCGAAATGACCGCCAAATACTTGTTGAATTCCACAATGGCTTGCGCGAAGTCCTCTTTGTCGTAGTAGCCGGTGCCGAGCATCAGGTGCGCTTCGATAAGGTTCGGCTGCAGTTCGATGGCCCGCTGGAAATCGGCAATCGCACCATCGATGTCTCCTCGGTCTTGTCTCTCAATGCCGGCGCAAAGCAGCTTGACTGCGGCTGTGCCCCGCGACGAGTCATCGCAGATATTGGCAGCCGCAGCGGCACTGCCAGGAACGCCGACCGTGGCGATTGTTGGGACGACGCCGCAGGCGACAATCAGCGCCGCTGCAATCCGCCCAAACATTCGGCATGGGTGCACTACCCACCTGCACA
>JAGWRJ010000745.1 GCA_028869725.1 Alphaproteobacteria bacterium
AATGGCATGGGCACTGCTTAGTTCATGAAACACCGACAGGAAGGGCCGGCCGGACATCAGGCCCGGATAGATCTTTGATGCCGTATAATGAGGCTCGAGCGAGCCCACGAGCAGATTGGCACCGCTCGTTGCAACGATGCGCAGCGCGTCCAGAAAAGGCACCCGCACTGGCTCTTCGCGTACCATGTCTGCCAGCCCTTCGGCGCACACGATATCGCTCAACGCATAGGCTGAGCCGTCGGGCTGATTGCTGGTTCCGACAAAGCGCAGACGCAGACGCGCAGCCAGGCCAGGGTAGTCGCGCCGCACCAGGCTCAATGCGCGCAGCACTGTTTCATGCACAGGAATGGCGCGCGGCGTGACTGTGCCCACGAATGATACCGTAAAGTATTCCCCATCCGTAGGCTCTGCCTCGCGCGCTATCCTGCGGAAATCATCCGGATCACCGCCGATCGGAATTCCGGCCATGCGTCGCAAATCAAGCCAGGGATACCGCTCGGCCAATTCCACGTTCTGCCGGTCCGAGACTGAGGTGATGAAGGCGGCGTTGCGTACGGCGCGCGGTTCAAGCAGCAAGGCCAGCCGATGCGTCACGCCAGCTTTCGACCAGTAGGGCTCAAGGCCCCCTACATGCGAAACCCAGGGATCCTGAAAATCCAATACCACCGGTATCTTGAAGCGGCGCCGGATCCAGCCCGTCAAGGTCATGTGATAGAATGGACAACCGGTCATGAACACAACATCGAAGCGGCCAGACGCCAGTAGCCTGGCCAGTTCCGCTCGCAGATAGCCATAAGCACGCAGCGAAATGTCACCGATGCCAACCTTGGCAAGAGTGTCCAACGGCAATGCCGGTATGCGGATGATCTCAAGATCTTCCGGCAGCAGAGCGGCCAGCGGATAATCCGTCGCGCCCTTCTGAAATCGCTCATCGACCGTCAACACAACGGGGTGCCAGCCAAACATGGGCAGACATTTCGCCATATGCCGGGCGCGATGCACGCTTGCCACGGAACTTGGCGGAAACTCCAGGGACACAAGCAGAACGTTGTTCATCTCAGTGGCCAAGAGCCTTCACGAAGAGCTCGAGATGGGAAATCGAGCCGGTATTGAAAAGTATGGACGCGTTGCGGCGTAGGATAAGCTCGCGGCGGGCGCGCGCGGCAAGAGCCGTAGCGACCTCAGCGGCCAGTTGGGCTTGCGTCCCTTGCCCGAAAGCCTCAGTCTCCGGTTCCAAACGCCCCAGGTTAAAGAGCCGCAGTTCAGGCGCACTGGCGTAAGCATCCGCATCAGCGATGGCTACCTGTACAATCTCGGGATCACCGGTTCGAGCGATCATGTCGCGTACATTGTCCCGTGCACCGCTTACACCCCAGCGTCCGATTATCCCGCGCCTCTTGAGTTCGGCAAGTTCATCGCACAGTCCCAGCGCAAACTGCCCCTCGATGCGCTCATGAATGAGCAACGCATCGACATGATCGACACCGAGACGACGGAGGCTTTGCAGAACCGCGGTAGTCGCGCTGAAGGGAAATTCGTGTGGCCTGTGCGACGCAGGTGCCCTTTCGGGTAATGGCACCATCGCGCCCGCCGTCTGCTCTTTGGCCAACAACCGGCGCAGAGTGCGATAGGGTTCACGTACCCACGCGGCCGCCCAGCCCAGAGGCGTTGGCAAAATCCCGAACTTGGTGGTGATCTCGACGGTTTGCCGTCTCGACCCAAGGGCCCGCGCGAGCACGGTTTCGGCCGTGCCAAGACCATATGAGGGTGCCACATCAAAGCGTCGGATCCCCAGGCCAAGTGCCGCCTCGACCAAACGCCTGGACCGGCCATAAGAACTGCCCCCGGTCAGATTGTGACAGCCAAAGATGATCCGCTCGATCATGCAGCGCTGCGCCTGTGCGTTTCCATCGACCTTGCCAGGTGTTGCGCCAAGCGCACGCCAAGAGCAGCTGCAGGAAGCGTAGGATTGGCATAGTCCGCACGCGGGAATACGGCCGCACTGCAGACGTAGAGCCCCTCTACACCATGAACGCCAAGATTGCTGTCCACTACACCGTCGCGCGCTGAAACACTCATACGCGCGCCGCCTGCATGATGCAGGCCTTCGTCTGCACCTTGGGCGAATGCCTCAGGATCATGTAGCAGCCCCGGATCAATCTCGGCACGGCCCATGCCTTCAGCCTCAATCCATGCGGCAGCACGCTCGGCCAGGGTTCGCAGTACAATCCCTTCCTCGCATCCGGTGCGCCAGTGAAGCTTCACGCGCCGTATGCCGAGGCAGTCAAACCCTGTCGCGAGCTCAAGACGGTTTTGCCAGCGTATCGGCTGTTCGATGGACGCACGCAATATCGGGCTTCCCCGGAAATATGATCCGATGCGGCGATGGCGCAGGTAACGCCAGGCCAGAGGCCCTACCTCGCGCACGCTACTGGCCACCGCGGCCCACATTTTGGGCATTGAGTGCGGCAGGGTGCGCGGTGTCATGGTACGCAGCAGCAGGCGCAGCTCGGCAAGCGAATTTCGTAAATTGCCCGGAGCACTCAACATCACTACGCCGCAAAGATCCTCCGCCTCGTCAAGCGCGACTCGGCCGAAAAGCTTCCACGTCTGTTTGACGCCATAGCCCACCGCCGGATCGAAGTAGTCTGCCAGCCTTTGCTGCGACTGTACCGCAACCTTCGCGACTGCGGCCTCCAGATGCTCGCAGAAGCCTCGTCCGAGCCAAGGCAGCTCATGCCAGGGCTGGGCCCACGCGTCTTCGGCAGGCTGCAATAAAAGGCGTACAGATTCGATGGTACCCGCTGCAATGATCACCACCCTGCTCGTAAAGACACGCCGGTTCTGATCGCGCGTTCGCGCTACAACACCACGGACCCGGCCGGTAGTGCGATCAAGCACAATCGCACTCGCGGCAGCTCCAAGTACAATGCGGATACGCCTGGAGCGCTCAAGTTCGGACCATACCGTCCGCGTCCACTTGGGCGCCGAAAGCCAGGTTGTCGCGATCGGCTCAAGCCTGAAGCGCGCCATACGCGCCTTCATGTCCGGCATAAAATCCGGTGGTGTGGGCATGGTCTGAGATGCCCCCAGAAGACGGGAGGCAATCTTGAACGGCGCGGCAAGCTCGTCAGCATCGATCGGCCATGGGCTCCGTGGGCCGTCCAGCGTAGTCGCATGAAATCGCGCCAGCTGGCCACCCCAGAGATTGAGCCCGCCCCCCAATTGACGGGTCCGGCCCAGCTGCACTCCTTCGAGGACCTGATCTGAGAACTCAACATTCAGGCAATCACGATCGCGTCCGTCCGGCAGATCAACGCCGGCTTCCAGCACCGTAGCCCCCACGCCAAGCTCGGCCAGACGCCGCGCGATGACAAGCCCGACCGGACCGGAACCGATGACAAGCACCTCACCAGAGCCGTCGCTTTCGTCTGGCAAACTCTGTGCATCGCAGATCATGTCGCCGCCTGTGCCGAAGAGTGCTGTCCACGTTCGGCGAGTTTCTCCTTGATGAGATTCACCAGGCGATGGGCTTCAAGGTCCCAATTATATCGGCTCTGTCCCAGCTGCCAGGCATCCGCACGCGCCTTTGCCAACCGACTGTGATCAAGCAGATAGCTGTCGAGCACGTTAGCCAGGGCCTGCGCATCACCGACCGGGAATGTCGCCATGGCATCGCCCAGCTGTGCCGCAAGCTGGCAGTGAGCGGGAATATTGCTGGCCACACAGGGCACGCCTGCCAGCAGATAACTGAAGATCTTGTTGCCCAATGCGATGCGCCGATTCGTTTCCTCGCCGGTTTCGCCGGAAAATCCAAGATCGTACCCGCAGGCCAGCCGCTCAAGATCATCGGGCAGCGCCGGATCCAGTACGTGAAGCCGCTCAGAGACCTCCAGCTGTCTGGCCATGGCCTGCAAATGCTCGACGAACCCTGCAGCCGGCGTACCTCGCACATAAAGATGCGGTCGACTTTTAGCGTGCGCGATGGCCTGCACCGCAGTTTCCAATCCGCGTCCTGAACCAATGGTCTGCGAGAACCAGTAGAGACTTGGCCCTGGCCTGACCTCGCCCAAAGCCGTGGGCGCGGAGGGGGCATTGGCCCTCGGAAAGACGTTGAGGATCACGGTTGGCAGCGTAATCCCGTAGGTATCGACATAAGCCTCTGCGATCAGCGGAGCTGCCGCTGTCACGTAAAGTGCTCCCTTCAGAAGCCGGCCCTCGATCGCCCGCTGGATCTTTCGGTGAAGCTCCACACCAGGGCCGTCGGTCTGCTCGCCAAGGTGGTAATCCTCCGCGTCGAACGCATATGCTGCACCGTGCCGTGCAGCAAGCGCTGCTGCCACGGGCAGAGCCTCGACGTAGTGGGCAATGTAGAGATCGGCAGGGGCCGAGTGCGAGAGAGCGCCTTGGAGCAGAGGGGTAATCGCACTGATCGCGAAGGGCGCCAGGCGCTCCTGTTTGAACGTCGCGAAGGCGTAACGGGCAAAGAGCTGCACCATGCGCCGCAGGCGCCAGCTGCGCAGTCTGCGCAGGTCAAGCCGCTGGCTTTGCCAGCCGGCATTATGCAGCACCGCTGCATCTCGCCGATCTACAATATCCAGCGCGCGTGTCGACAGCACATGGACCTTGTGCCCCCTGCGCGCCAGCGCCTCCGCTTCCTTGACAACTCGCGGATTTGAGCCCAGCGCGCCCGGCGTGATGATCGTGATCGATGCCATTAGGCAGCCGAAGGCTTCAGGTCATGGGCCGCCGAATGCGGGACTGCAGGCCATGAAAACCCTCGCGCGAGGAGGCCATCGCGCAGCGCCGTCATGAATTCACGGCGATATTGCGGCCATTGCCGGGCTTTGGCGGTGGCAAGAGCCGCCGGGCGCATTGCATTTAACTGGTGTCTGTGGTCGAGACACCAGCCTATCGCATCCTTGATCGCCTGCGCATCATGAGCCCGAATGACCAGACCATTTTCATGGTGGCGGATCAGATCGGCCGCACCCGCACGGTCGGTTGTGATCACCGGCAGGCCGCGCGACAGCGCTTCGGTGACCACGAGGCCGAAGCCGTCCGAAAGAGTTGGAAATATCAGCGCGTCCGCCTCCTCGAATTGCCGCAGAAGATCCTGTCGCGGGACCGCTCCCTTAAGGTGAATGAACTCCGGAATGCCGACGCAGGCCCGTGCGGGTAGCGTGACGGTCCCGTAGATGTCGATCTCAACACCCTGCAGAGCCGAGTCACGGCAGGCATCCAGGAGATAATGCGCCCCCTTTCGGACACTGAATGTCCCGGCCCAGATCAGACGCAATGGTCCCGACACCGCACGCGGCCGCGCCTCGTCGATGGTTGGTGGTGCAGCCAAGGGCACGACAATCATCCGCGCGCCGTCAGCGCCCTCAGCGACATGGGAATTGCGGGTCACGGTCGAGTTGCAGACGATGAGATCAGCGTCAGCGATTTCGGTGTCGCGCCGTGCCTGTCGCTCTGGAAAGCGTCGCTTGAAGTAACGGTCCTGCACAGCTCTGAGTTCAGGAAAGCGCTCGGATTCGCGGGCGAGCAAACCCTCCAGACTGCGGCTGCTCAGCGACGGCAGGTCCAGAATGCGGATCGTGCCCACCTGCTGTGCAACGGCGAAAGCCTCCCGCGCAGTGTACTCATAGGCATAAAGCGCGTAAGGCGCCCTCTCGCGCACCAGGCGGGCGACGTAGCGGGTAAAATCATGGGACATCAGATCCCACAGTGTATCGACGAAATGGGCGCCAAACCCGGCCTGGAATGCGGACGTGCGCAGCAGATCCAAGCCTGTACGACGCAGGAGCTTCTCGGACGGCACTAGGTCCACGCTGCGGCGCATGAGACTATGGCGCAGGCGCGCAGAACTCCGGCCGGGCAACCCGCCCAAGGCCCTTAGCGCACCATCATCGGCGTGCACAGCGAAGGTGGTTACGAATGCCTCGAGCATCTTTTCTTCCAGCATGGCAAGCGCTATCTGCTGCGCGAATTCGCCGGTGCCGGGATAGGCCACCAGAATGCTCATGCCGCAAGTCCGATCCGTGCGCGGTAAAGCCTTTCGTAGCTCTCGACTACGGCGCGATCGCTATAATGGGCCTCCACACGCGCGCGGCAGGCGGCGCGCGCGATGGTGGGCACACGATCAACTGCGGCCACAAGTCCGTCGACGCCCTCCCTCACAAACCCAGTGATGCCATCATCGACGACTTCGCACACAGCGCCCCGTGCCAGCCCGAGCACGGGCGTGCCGCAGGCCATGGCTTCAGCCATTACGATTCCGAACGGTTCATCCCAAAGGATCGGCATCAAAAGGGCCGCAGCCCCACCCAGGAGCCTGTTCTTCTCGGCATCATTCACCGGCCCGATATACTGGATCCGATTGCCATCAACTTCGGAAAGGACATGGGTCTTCACCCATTCTTGCTTCTCGTCAGGAATATTGCCGGCAATAATAAGACGGCGTCCGCTTTCCCGTGCGATACGAATGGCAAGATGCGGCCCCTTGATCTCTTCAACCCGTCCCAGAAAGACAAGCGGGGCGTCATCCGCGACCTCAGCCTGAAACTGATAGGTGTCGAGCGGCACGCCATTGGGTATCACCGTCCAGGAGCCGATGTTTCTGACGTCCTCAATCATCCAGGCACTAATCGCCGTAAAGCCAAGACTGCCGCGCGACAGCTGATAGCCCAAGCGTACCGTTCGCGGCGTGACAGCCCGCTGATACGTCATGAGCTTCGGCACGCGCATCGGTAGGATAGGCATCATGTAGGCGATGCGCGAAAACGAATGCACAATATCAAATTGGCCTTCGAACTGCCCCCTCGCCAGGGTCGCCGCGTTGGCAAGTGTCGCCCCGATGTCGGTGCTGCGCAGCCCTGGCCAGGGAATGAGCCGACCGGCACTATGACTGTCACGATGGGCAAAGAGGGTAACGTCATGTCCTTTTGCCACCAGTCCACGCGCCAGCATGTCTACGATGCGCTCGATGCCCCCGTAAAGAAGCGGAGGGACCGGTAATTCCGGATCAGCGGTCAGTGCGATCTTCACGTGCGGCCCGTGTCCGGCTCCTGCACAGCCCGGCGTTCATAACTGACCCTGGGGCGGACATAACCAATCCCGAGCCGGTCATCGAATGGCTTTCCGTCCTCGAAAACCGGCATGATTTCCAGCTGAAGAACATCGTCAATCCAGTCGATCACTTCTCCGGATCGACTGAGAAGGCCGCATGCGACCATGTACTTGTCCGGCCGGATGTCGGCAGGAAAGGAGAGGCTTACCTCGCTTGTCCGTCCATAAATGTAGGGAACGTCACTGTCCTTCTGAAACGAGGACAGCACGACCTTCTCCTCCACATCCATCAGAAGCACGAAGACGCTGACCCCGACTTGCGCACTCTGCTCGTCCAGCTGGGCGGTCACGGTAAAGATCATGTCTTCAGAGATCGAAAAGCGGCTGGTGTTGAGCGAGGTCGAGCGCACGGCCACCGAGCTTATCCTGCAAGCTGAACTGACCCGCCGGGGACGCGCCCCTACTTCGACATAGTAGGATTTTTCAGCGTTTGTATGCTCGAGGTAACTTTCGACGGCATCCTCCGAGTTGCCCCGGAAGAGAATTTCGCCTGACTTCAGAACAATACCGGTATGACAGAGCGTCTTCACTGCGGAAATGTTGTGACCGACGAACAGAACTGTCCGCCCGCTTCCGGCTACATCTTTCATCTTTCCCAGACATTTCTTCTGGAAGGCAATATCGCCGACCGCAAGTACTTCATCGACAATTAGTATTTCCGGCTCCAGATGCGCCGCCACTGCAAAAGCAAGGCGCACATACATGCCGGATGAGTAGCGCTTGACCGGCGTATCAAGAAATTTCTCGACCTCGGCGAAGGCTACAATCTCGTCGAACTTCCGGCGGATCTCGCTTTGCTGCATGCCGAGGACTGATCCGTTCAGGAATATGTTCTCGCGTCCGGTCAATTCCGGATGAAATCCCGTGCCAACCTCAAGCAGGCTTGCTACCCGTCCGGTGATGGTCACCCGCCCCTCGGTTGGTTCGGTGATGCGAGACAGCACCTTGAGCAGGGTGGACTTCCCCGCGCCGTTGCGTCCGATAACACCCAGAACTTCACCCTGCTTGATCTCAAGGTCGATATGCCTGAGAGCCCAGAACTCCTCACGTGTGGTTGTCGGCGCCATGCGACCTTGGACTGTCTCAAGCAGGCGACCGGCGATCGCCCGTGCATTGTGGGCAATAATATCGCGCAACACCACGTAGTGGATGGTCTGAGCCCGGTGGCGGATGACGTACTTCTTGCCAAGATCTTCGATCCGCAGAACGATGTCGCTCATGATCTTTCCGTCACGCTCACTCTCGCAGACTGCGCACAGCGTTTGTGGACCTGGCAGCAGCTAGCACACAATCGATGCTTAGATGACATCGGCAAAGGTCTTTTCTGTACGGCGGAAATAACGAAGCCCCAGCCACAGGAACACGCCGACCAAGACCAGGCTGGAAATCAGGCCCGGCAGGTATATCGGACTTTGCTGACCCAGGATGCACCAACGGAAGCCGTCTATCACGCCGACGACCGGATTAAGGCTGTAGAGAAGCCGCCACTTTTCAGGCACGACCATGCTCGAAAATCCAACTGGCGACACGTACACCCCAAACTGAACGATGAAGGGGATGACGAAGCGGACATCGCGATATTTGACGTTGAGCGCGGTCATCAGCAGCGCCGGGCCCAAGCTCGCCATCACTGCCAGCAGTATGAAGACGGGCAGAAGCAGGATGTGCCAGCTTGGCGCCACGCCAAACCACAACATCATGCCTGCCAGAAGCACGAGGTTTATGGCAAAATCGACTAGGGCCACGACAGCGGCCGCAGAGGGCACGATGATGCGGGGAAAATATACCTTCCGGATCAGATCGGAATTCATGACCAGACTGGTGGATGCCTCGGTCAGAATTGACGAGAACAGGAACCACGGCAGCATGCCGGCAAACACCATGATCGGATAGGGTGCGCTACCCGGGCTGGGGAGCTTGGCAACCCGGCTGAACACTACCGTAAAGATGACAGTTGTCAGCAGCGGGCGCAGCAGCGCCCAGGCAATTCCGATAATAGTCTGACGATAGCGTACCGAGACATCGCGCCAGGTCAGGATGGTAAAGAGCTCGCGGTAGGCCCAGACGTCACGCCAGTAATGACGCTCGCTACGCCCGGGTTCGATGACAAGAGTCCGCGCCGCATAGGCTTGCGCGCGCGCCAACCGAGCTGAAGATTTAGCGTCCACAATGCCCCTCTGTTCCGCCCGAAACAGGGCCCCTTCTTGCTGCTTCGACCCGCTCAAGCAGGTGGCAGGCACGTGCGGCAAAGCGGGTCGGCCCAAACCGGCTCTCAACCGCAGCTGACAGTGCGGCACCGCGCAGCCCCGGCGAGGTCAGCGCAGCGCCAATACGCGCAGCGAGATCTTCATCAGGCTCAACCATGATGCCAAGCCCTCCATCGCCAAGCGCATCACG
>JAGWRJ010000746.1 GCA_028869725.1 Alphaproteobacteria bacterium
AACCCTTCTGCCGTGAAGGGAAAGCTCTTGACGAAGCGGCGGGACAGAACGCGGTAGCCGGTGAGCAGGTCTGCCAGCTCCACCTTGAACATCATCGCGGTCAACCCGGTCAGCAGCCGGTTGCCGAGCACATGCCCTGGACGGTAGGCAGACTGCGCCGTTGCGATGCGCCGTCCCGACACCACATCATAGCCGCCGTCGATCAGGGTCTGAACAAGAGCCGGCGAGGCGCTTGCGTCGTAGGTATCGTCGCCGTCGACGAGGACATAGATGTCGGCTTCGATGTCGGCAAACATCCGCCGTACCACATTGCCTTTGCCCTGGCGCGGTTCGACGCGCACAATTGCGCCGGCCTCGCGTGCTGTCGCGATGGTGCGGTCCGTGGAATTGTTGTCATAGACGTAGATCGCCGCCTGTGGCAGCGCGGCTCTGAAGTCGCCGACCACGCGGGCAATCGCTGCGTCTTCGTTGAAGCAGGGAATGAGAACGGCAACGCGCATTGCGGCCATCGTGCCTGGTACCAGGGATGCAGCCTCGTCCTGCGTCTTGGTCTCCTGCGCGCTCATGGCTCGTTTCTTTTGCGGGTGAGCGGACAGAACATGTAGGGACCGCCAAGATTGGTATCCATATCGAGGCACTTGTCCGCGGTGAAGGCAAGGCCGTAGTCGGCAAGAGCCCGGCGCGCGCGCATGGTCTCAGCCGGATCGGCGATGAGATAAAGCTGGCCCCTGAAGGCATGAACACGGGCTTTGGCCTGCGCGGTCAGCAGCGAGCCGTCATTGGGACGGATGAGCCAGCCGTCGATGCGGATGACAGGAATCTGCGGCGGCAGTTCGGGCACGAGGTAACCCATCGGTGCCTCGCCGGTCATCAAAATCATGGTGTGATTGGGGTGGGCAATGGGCGGCATGGTGAGCTGCACATACGGATCGCCCAGGGGCGCGCGCTTGAGCATGTCGGCGCGGGTGGTGACGGCGATCGCAATCCCCAAGGCAGCAAGTGCTGCATACCGCAGCCGGCGTCTAAGCGGCCATAGCCCAAGAGCCGCCACGATCACGATCGGCGCCAGCATTTCGAGAGTGAGGATGTAGCGATAGATGGCAAAGACAACGAGCCACGCAAGATAGGAAACCGCCACAAAGGCGAAGAGTGCCCGCGTCGGCTCGATCTTTGTCAGTGGATCTTCGCTGAGGCGGCTGCGCCTCAGCCACAGCACGAGAGCAAGAGCAAGCGTGGTCAGGAGTAGCACATAGGCAACGCCTACCCGGATATCCGAGCAGGGAAGATCGTTGGCGACGCGCCAGTTGATGGAAAACAGGATGGGATCGAGGATGGCATGCCACAGCCCGTGCGGAAGAAATCGGGTGTCGCGGTAGGAAAAATCACGGGCAAGTGGAGAGCGAAAATACTCGTTGAAATAAGGAAAGAGCGGATTGCGCGTGACCTCATACATGCGCACGAGCCAGTAGCCCTCAAACAGTGCCGTTCCGGCGATGCCGCCGGCGGCGCCGCCAGCCAGACGCAGCGCGCGACGGGCGGCAGTGCCCGGGATGACGGCAATCGCTGCGGCAAAGCCGAGAGCAAACGGGGCCTCGGGCAGTTTGAGACCAACTGCCGAACCGACGGCAATGCCGCCGCAGGCTGCAATCAGCGCGCCTTTCCACGGGTTTGCAGCAATCAGCGTGCGGTGTGCTGACAGCACGATGGCAAGCCCGGTCAGCACGAACAGGCTCATGACGTTGTCGTAATACGTGGTGCCAAACAGACTGACGGTCATGCCGCCGGTCATGCAGAAGGCAGCAAGAAGGGCGGCAGGAACGCGATTGTCTGGAAGGCGCAGAAGGCTGCGGGCGATGACATACAGAGGAAAGATATTGGCGCCCTGGATGGCGCCCATGATGCCAAGGGCGGCGTAGGCCGGCAGATGCGTCGCGAGCCAGTAGAACGGTACGTCTATGAACGGATTGTAGTAGGTGCCCTGATGGGCGACAGCGATGTCAAAACCCATGCGGCCATGGAGAAACGCGTATGGGATGTACCAGTGGTAGTTGCGAAAGTCCCAGGACATGTCCTTGCCCAGGGACATGACGAACAGCGCACAGCCAAGATCGAACAGACCGAGGAAGGCCCACTCCCATGCAGCAAGCCTGGGCATGGCCCGACTGGGCGGGGCGCTGACAACGCTCATGAGAGGTCAATCACCGGCATGATTTTCGCTTAAGGGTCTGTGGGCATTCCCGCCCGGCGTCAAGATGGCAGGCGCAAAGAGCCCCACTCCCGCGGCCGAATTACGGCCGGGGCGCGCGCGCGATCTGCGGCAAGTTGGACAGGAACTGGTGGGTGCAGGCCCGCCATGACCGGGACAGTGCGAAGCTGCGGCAGGCCTCGGCAGGTATCGACAGGGCTCTCAGACAGGCTTCGCGCAGATCCGTGCGCAAGGCAGCAACGGGGGCATCGCCGATGACGTCGCTGGGGCCGGATACCGGAAAGGCGGCAACCGGAACCCCGCAGGCCAAAGCCTCAAGCATGACGAG
>JAGWRJ010000064.1 GCA_028869725.1 Alphaproteobacteria bacterium
GCGCGCAGGCCGTCGAGCGCCTGGAACATGAGGCCGAACCGCTCCTCGCCATCCGCCTCCGCCGCCGCGCCGTCAATGTCGGCTTCCAGCACCGGCATAGCGCGCCCGGCCATGACCAGGTCCGGGTCCAGCGCCCGAATCTCCGGCGGCAGGAACTGGTGGGTCAGGCCAAGCGTGTCCATCACATCGCCGATTACGGCTGTGAACAGCCTGTCGCGGATCATCGCCAGCAGAACGTCATCCGTCATCGAGTAGATCCTCCCTGCAATGGAAGCTAGAGCCCCCTGCTCCGCGCGTCCATGTCCGGCGCCCGAACCATGGTCAAAACCGGCGGCGTCGGACAACATCGCGTCGCGTATACGAGGAGAGCAGCATCATGTCAGACCGGTTTGCCATTTACCCGAGCCTGCGCCGGAAGCGCGTTCTCGTCACCGGTGGCGCCACCGGCATCGGCGCCAGCATCGTCGAGCATTTCGCGCACCAGGGCAGCCATGTCGGCTTCCTCGACGTCGACACGGGCTCGGCTGAAGCGCTGACCGCGCGCCTGCCGCCGCAAGCCACGGTGCGGTTCGAGCGGGCCGACCTGCGCGATATCGGCGAGCTGCGCGCAGGCATCGCGCGGCTGAAGGTTTCACTCGGCGGTGGGATCGAGATTCTCGTGAACAACGCCGCGCGCGATGACCGGCACAGCATCGACGAGGTCACCCCCGAATATTGGGACGAGCGCATGGCGGTGAATCTGCGCCACCAATTCTTCTGCATCCAGGCGGTGAAGGACGACATGATCGCCGCCGGCGGAGGCTCGATCATCAACATGAGTTCGATCAGCTTCGTGCGCGCCAGCGGCGGCATGCCGGTCTACACCGCCGCCAAATCCGCGGTGATCGGACTCACGCGCTCGGTGGCGCGTGATCTCGGCCCGCACCATATCCGCGCCAACATCGTCTACCCCGGCTGGATCATGACGCAGCGCCAGCTCGACCTCTGGGTAACGGAGGAGGCCGACGCAAAGCGCGCCGCCGGTCAATGCATCCCCGACCGGCTTTACGAACCCGATGTCGCGCGCATGGTGCTTTGGCTTGCGGCCGATGACAGTCGCATGGTGACCGCGCGCGAGTTCCTGGTTGACGGCGGCTGGTTCTGACCCCGCAGCCGCGGCATCGGACGAACACGCGGTCAACAGAACACGTCACCATCGCCACCGCACAGAGCGCTGCGGACCAGCCCGCGGATGCGCCCGGTGCCGCGCGCGATCTCCTTGATCGACTCTCCGGCCTCCGCCGGCGCCTTGATGCCTCGGCTGGCTTCCTCACGAATGGCTTGCCGAACGCCCCATCATGACGTCCCCGTTCTCGATGAATCCTGAACGAAATGCCCGTCGCTCACCTGCCGGTAACTCCGCTCGGGCGCAACGAAATCAACCGCCCTGAATGCACTGCCAACCTCGCCCTGCACGGTACGTCGCCGCGGACGGCGGGTGGGATCGGTGACGGGAACGGCCGCCAGCAATCGCCGGGTATAGTCGTGCTGCGGGTTTTCGAAGATATCGCGGCGCCGCCCGATCTCGACGATCTCTCCCATGTACATCACCGCAACGCGATGACTGACCCGTTCCACGACGGCCATGTCATGCGAGATGAAAAGATAGGCGAGACCGTAACGTTCCTGAAGATCCAACAACAAGTTGATGACCTGGGCCTTGACCGAGACGTCGAGCGCCGAGACCGCCTCGTCCGCAATGATCAATTTAGGCTCCAGAGCGAGGGCACGCGCAATGCAAACGCGCTGCCGCTGGCCGCCCGAGAACTCGTGCGGGAAGCGCGTCGCCATCGATGCACAGAGACCGACACGCTCCAGGAGATCGGCCACCCGCTTCTTCGCTTCGGTCGGCGAAGCGAGGCCGTGAGCGATCATTGGCTCGGCAATTGCCTGCCCAACGCGAATGCGTGGATTGAGACTGTCGAACGGATCCTGAAACACCATCTGCGCCTGCCGACGGATCGACGTGAGGTCGCGTCGGTCAGCGCTCCGCACCGCTTTGCCCTCAATTCGGATCGCGCCGCGCTCCGCTTCGGTCAGCCGGATGAGCGCACGCCCGGTCGTCGATTTGCCGCAGCCCGACTCCCCGACCAGTGACAGCGTCTCCCCGGGGAAAAGGTCAAAGGATATGTTCTCGACCGCATGAACGCGCCCGGCCAGGCGGCGCAGAAGCCCTTTCCTCACGGGATAGCGAACGACCAGACCATCGACGGCAAGAACCGGTGATTCCTGCGAGCGCACGGTATCGCTGGTCGGCGTGGCGATACTCTCTTCGCCCGTCGCAAGATCGACCAGCGGAAATCGCTGTGGCCGGTCGCGCCCGGCCATTGCCCCCAGCCGGGGCACCGACGACAGCAACGCACGTGTGTAGGGGTGTTTTGCCCCCGCAAAGACGTCGACAGTCCCCCCACCTTCCACAACCTGACCGCGATATATGACGATCATACGATCGGAAATCTCTGCGACCACGCCCATATCATGCGTGATAAAGAGGACCGACATCCCATCTTCTTCCTGCAGCGCCCTGATGAGATCCAAAATCTGCGCCTGGATCGTGACATCGAGCGCCGTGGTCGGCTCATCGGCAATCAGCAGCCGCGGCGAGCAGGCAAGGGCAATCGCAATGACGACACGCTGGCGCATCCCGCCCGAAAAGCTCAGGGGATAATCGCGCAGACGCGTCCGTCCCGATGGAATACGCACGCGATCGAGCAAACGCACCGCCTCCGCCTCTGCCGCCCGATGGCGCATACCACGATGGCGAACCAGGACCTCCGTAATCTGATCGCCAATGGTAAGAACCGGATTGAGACTGGTCATCGGTTCCTGAAAGATCATGCCGATGCGGTTGCCGCGGATCTTTCGCATCTCCTTGATCGGGCATGAGAGAAGGTCACGTCCCTCAAATTCGATCCGCCCCGTCGAACGCGCATTGGCCGACGAAAGCAGGCGCATGATGGAAAGCGCCGTAACGCTTTTGCCTGACCCTGATTCCCCGACAACAGCGACGGTCTCTCTTGCCCCGATGTCGAAGCTCACGTTCCGGACGACGTCCTGCCAGACCCCGTCGATACGGAACGATGTCGTCAGATTCGAAACCGCGAGCACGGCGCGACTCTGGCTCATTCGCCCTGCCGCGGATTGAGGATGTCACGCAACGAATCGCCAATGAGATTGATGGCAACGATCAGCAGAAGCAGAGCCAACCCAGGGAAGAAGCTGATCCAATAGTCTCCGGAGAGCATAAACTCATACCCATTGGCAATGAGCAGACCGAGCGACGGCTTCGTGATGGGAAGACCGATGCCGAGAAACGACAGCGTCGCCTCCAGCATGATGGCATACGCCACCCGCATGGTGACGACGACGATGAGGGGCGCGAGGCAATTGGGCAGGATATGAGAAAAAAGAATGCGCCGATCCGGCAAAGCCATGGAGCGCGCGGCCTCGATAAAGGTACGCCGACGCACGACCAGCGCGGAGCCACGGACGGTGCGCGCGTAATAGGCCCATTGAGTGACCACCAGGGCAAGAATGATTTTGTCCACACCTTGTCCGAGCACGGCCAGCAGGATCAGAGCAATGAGGATCGCAGGAAAGCTGAGCTGGATGTCGACAATCCGCATTAAAAGGGAATCGACCCAGCCGCCGACATAGGCACCGAGAAGACCGAGCGACGTTCCGATGACAACGGCGATCGCAGCACTCGAAAGCCCCACGAGAAGACTGGTGCGCAGACCATAGAGAATGGCACTCAGGAGGTCGCGCCCCTGGTCGTCGGTGCCGAGAAGATAGAGCATGCCGTTCGCGCCACGCGAACCCGGAGGCAGACGCCCATCCATGATGTTCAGCTGAGCGAGATCATACGGGTTCTGCGGCGCAATGACTGGCGCCAAAATCGCAACAGCCACCAGAACGATCACGACGGTTATACCGAAAAGAGGCAACCGGTCGCGAAGCAGCGCCAGAAGCACCCGACGAATGGACGATTCGGAACCAGCCCGCATGGTCACAGCGGCACTTCTGCCTTTCACCTCCGTCAGGTTCGCGCCTTCAGTCACTCCGCCGTCTCCTCGATCCGCACTCTTGGGTCGGCGGCCATATAGAGAAGGTCCACGATCAGATTGATGACACTCACCATCACGACCGTCATCATCAGATAGGCGAGGATAACCGGACGATCGAGGACGGCGATGGAATCGATGATCAGCTTACCCATCCCAGGCCAGGCGAAGATGGTTTCCGTCACCACCGCGAACGCAATCAGCGAGCCAAGCTCGAGCCCGATCACGGTGATCAGCGGGATCAAGGTATTCCGCAGCACGTGCACAAGGACCACGCGGCTTTCCGAAAGTCCCTTCGCCCTGGCAAAACGCACATAATCGAGCTGCACCGTTTCGATGACACCGGCGCGCGTGATGCGAATGACCAGCGATATCTTGAACAGAGCAAGATTGAGGGCCGGAAGCAGCAGATGCCGAATACCATCCCAGGTAAGAAAGCTGACCTGCACACCGAATATGGAAATGGTCGCCCCTCGCCCCGAGGCCGGCAGCCATCCCAGGAAAACGCTGAACGTCATGATCATGACGAGGCCGATCCAGAATGTCGGCAGGCTGAAGCCCAGGATCGAGAAAGTCATGATCGATTTTGCGGCGACGCCGTTCGGCCGCAGCCCCGCGTAAATGCCAAGCGGAAGACCGATGGTGAGGGCCATGACCAAGGCTGCAAAAGCAAGCTCGAGCGTCGCCGGCATACGCTCCAGGATCAACCGGATCGCCGGTTGGTTGTAGACAAAGGAATTGCCGAGATCTCCTTCCAGGGCATGCCTGAGAAAGATGCCGTATTGTTCGATAATTGGCTTGTCCAGGCCGAAGGATTTGATCACCTGCAGTCGTTCGGCTGGCGTTGCCGTCGCGCTTAGAAGCACATCGACGGGATTGCCGACAAAATTGAGTCCCACGAAAACCAGCACGGACATCGCAAACAACGTCAGAACGGTTTGAACGAGCCGATTGAGGAGGTACCGAATCATACTCGCAAACTCATTCCACCGCGTGGTGATCGGTGCGACCACCATAAGCCGCGATGCGACCGATCACGAACTCGCGGAACCCTGCCTCGTCGACCCCCGTCACCAGCGTCGTGTTGGCGGGGCGTCCGGTCTGACCACGGTAATCGGCGTAGGAATGTCCCTTCGTGTATCCCGTCACTTCAACGCCAACCGCAACCGGACGGCCGTGAAATAACGAGGGCTCGATGAGCCAGGCCA
>JAGWRJ010000747.1 GCA_028869725.1 Alphaproteobacteria bacterium
CAGATCGTCGGGCGCGCGCGGGTCCTCTATGATGTCCGTGAGCTGGGGAAACTTCAGGATGGCGACATCCTGGTGACGCGCCAGACCGATCCGAGCTGGACGCCTATCTTCGTGCGCCTGGGAGGGCTTGTACTTGAGACGGGCGGCGTCCTTGCCCATGGTGCCTCGCTTTGCCGAGAGTTCAACCTTCCCTGTGTGACTGCGGTCGAGCGTGCCACGGTGCGCATCCCGGACGGGGCGATGATCGCTCTCAATGGCGGCGTTGGCACCATCGATCTACTTGACGCTGAGGAAGTCTGTCACGGGACGCTCAGGTAAACCTTGGGACGACATCACGGATCGCCGGATCTTGATGACAGGACCCTCAAGGCGCGCGTAGGCTTTAGCGGAGGAGACATCGGAATGCAGATCAAGGCGGCGGTGGTGCGGCCGGGAGCGGCCACATTTTCCTATGAGGCGGTGGAGCTTGACGCTCCACGCGCCGATGAAATCCGCGTGCGCATTGCAGGCGTGGGACTGTGTCACACCGATCTTGTGTTTCGCGAAACCGGCTCCATCGCGCCTCCCGTCGTGCTCGGCCATGAAGGCTCGGGTATCGTCGAAGAGGTGGGTGCTGCGGTAACCAAGGTGAAGCCTGGAGATCGTGTTGCCATCACGTTTCGCTCCTGCGGGAGCTGCGACCGCTGTCGTGCTGGCGATGCGGCCTATTGCCGGACCATGCCGATGCTCAACTATGCTGGTTGCCGGCCGGACGGCACGAAGGCGATCCATGATGGGGCAGGTGACATCGCGTCCAATTTCTTCGGACAATCTTCCTTTGCGAGCCACGCACTCACCTATGAGCGCAACGTCGTGAAGGTGCCCGATGGTGTACCACTTGCCCTCATGGGCCCACTTGGCTGCGGTATTCAGACGGGAGCTGGCGGGGTGATGCGCTCCCTTGCCGCCAGAGCCGGCTCTTCGATCCTCATCCTGGGTGCAGGATCGGTGGGACTGGCAGCGGTGATGGGCGCAAAGATACAGGGGTGCTCCACCATCATCGTGCTTGAACCTCATGACGCCCGTCGGCAGTTGGCGGTGGAATTTGGCGCAACGCACACGCTGGATCCCGCGGCCACCCCCGATCTGGGCGCGGCGGTACGCAGGATCGTGCCCTTCGGTGTCGACTACGCCTTTGACACCACCGGAATTCCCGCGGTTCTTACTGCGACCATGGCCACGCTGGGCTCCAAGGCAGTATTCGGTATCGTGGGGGTTGCGCCAGCTGGTACGCCGGTTCCAGGCGACCTCATCAGCGTCATCACCTTTGGTCACACCATCAAGGGCATCATCGAGGGTGACAGTGATCCCGATAGCTTCATCCCGGAGCTGATCCGCCATTACAAGGCAGGGCAGCTGCCTTTCGACAGACTGATCACGACCTATCCGCTTAGCAGGATCAACGAGGCGATTGCGGACCAGCACAGCGGGCGCTGCATCAAGGCGGTGCTGATACCCGACAGTGAAAAAGGAGATATCGCATGAGTGCGCTCTACACGATGACCATAGGCGGGCGCCCGGTTGCAGGCTCTGAAACGTTCCCGGTTGAGAATCCTGCGACCGGCGCGCCCTTCGCCTCCGCACCGGATTGCACCCGCGACGAACTTGATGCAGCCGTTGCTGCGGCCCGGGCAGCTTTGCCGGGATGGCGGTCGATGGGTATTGAGGCCCGGCGCAAGGCGCTGGGTGCCATGGCTGCCGTCATCATGGAGCATGCGGATGAGCTTTCGCGCCTGCTCACGCAGGAACAGGGCAAGCCCCACGCTGACGCTACGGCCGATGTCATGGGTGGTGCCTTCTGGCTGTCTGAAAGCGCCAAACATGAGCTGCCTGAACGTGTCATTGAGGATACGCCCGAGCACAAGGTCGTGACCCGCTACGGCCCTGTGGGCGTTGTTGCCGCGATCGTTCCCTGGAATTTTCCGATCATACTTGCGGCCTTCAAGCTTGGTCCGGCGCTTCTTGCCGGAAATACGATCGTCCTGAAACCCGCGCCGACGACGCCATTGACGACGTTGCGCATCGGTGAGCTATGCCGTGCGGTTCTGCCTGCGGGTGTGCTCAACGTGATTTCGGGGAGTGATCGGCTGGGGCCCTGGCTTACTGCCCATCCAGGCATCGACAAGATCAGCTTTACCGGATCGACAGCGACCGGAAAGCGGGTGATGGAAAGCGCAGCGAAGGATCTGAAACGTGTCACGTTGGAATTGGGCGGCAATGATGCTGCGATCGTGATGCCCGATATCGACGTGGCGGCGATGGCCGAGCAACTTTTCTGGGCTGCATTCCGCAATGCCGGGCAGATCTGCATCGCCACCAAGCGCATGTATGTTCATAAGGACATCTACGAGCCTTTGAAGGAGGCGCTCATCGCCTATGCGCGGACGGTTCGGGTGGGGGACGGCTCCCAGCAGGGAACGCAGATCGGCCCCGTGCAGAATAAGGCGCAGTATCAGCGTGTGCTCGATCTGATCGCCGATGCCAAAGCCAAGGGCTACAAATTCCTCATCGGCGGCGAAAAGTCGGAGGGTCCTGGGTATTTCGTGCCGATCACGATCCTCGATAACCCGCCCGAAGATGCGCGCATCGTTCAGGAAGAGCAGTTCGGTCCGGTTCTGCCGCTGATGTCGTTCGAGAACCTTGACGATGTGATCGATCGTGCCAACGACACCGCCTATGGTCTGGGAGCCTCGATCTGGTCGGCCGATATCGCGCGGGCCGAAGCACTGGCTGCGCGGCTGGAGGCAGGCACGGTGTGGATCAATGAGAGCCAGACGCTCTCCCCTCATGCGCCCTTTGGCGGACACAAGCATTCGGGCATCGGTGTTGAAGGGGGCGAGGAAGGGCTGCTGGAATTCTGTCAGGCGCAGACCGTCTTCGTGCGGCGTGGGGCGCCTCAGGCCTAGACGGGACAGTCACCTGTCTCGTCTTTTCCAAAGCTCTAGTGGCTCTATACGTTGTGCACTACGATTTCTGCCGTGTGCATGAAGCTCTGCAGATCACGCCCGCAATGCAGCTAGGCGTGACGGACCATATCTGAACTATCAGCGAACTTGTCGAGAAGGCATTGAGCGGTGACGTCGAACGCCCAATTGGCCGTCAAATCGGTAAGTTTCGAGTAATTGATGGCAAGAAATAATCCGTATACAAACAGAAAAGAGCGGCCTTTTGAGGGGCCGCTCTTTTCCAGACTCCTTGTCCTCGGGGGGTGTGGGATAAAACCCAGTGACCGTTTCCCGGGGCACGCAGCTAGATAATGCACAACGGGGCGGATGGATGCAAGCTGTTTTTTTAGAGAGCAAACAAAGGGTTAAAGACTTCCGCATCGCCCTAAGTGAGGCACGTTTCAAGCGGTATCTCGACCACGCAGGCGGCAACGAAATGGCCGCGATAATGCTCTATCACTGGAACTGCAGTTTAGCGCAATCTCTCTATTTCTCACTTCATATGTGGGAAATATCATTACGCAACCGATTAAATGCCTTCCTTTGCTGGAAGTATAACGCTGATTGGCCTTACGACAATACCCGTGCTGTTCGAAACCTAGCAGCAAAAAATAAAGGGCGTCTCGCAGACGCTATTGAACGACAAGAGCGTCAACGGAACGTCAAACAAGCCCCTACCGGAGCTATTGTCGCGGACCTATCGGTGGGATTTTGGGTATCCCTTCTCGGAAAAAGCTACGACAATCCGTACTCATGGCGATACAACATCGCGCGTATATTTCCGAATGATAAATCCATTGATCGCGCAAGCGCCAGCAAAGCCTGTGACCTTCTCTTAGATGTTCGCAATCGCGTCGCGCATCACGAACCGATCTTTCATTTAAAGCTAGAGCAAGTGCGTAAAGATCTGGACCTCCTTTTGGGAGGGATGAACGACGCTGCACATGCATATACGGGAGCGGTTTGCACCTTCTGGCCGATCTGGAAAAGTGGCCCTCAAAAAGTGTTCTAATTATCCGTGTCGAGTGTCCTACTTAGGATAATACCCGCAGGCGGGCATTCCTGTGGACGTTCATCCGGCTGCTTTCGACTTGGTTGCGGCTTAGACACCTTCAGATTGGCTTGGATTGGAAACGGCAGATAACCCGTTGGAAGTCCACAACTACGCCACAAGATCGGCCAGCAATTCGGGATGCTTGTCCAATAGGCGGAAGAGGTTGACCACCGCCGGCAAAGGCGCGGCCTCCCCGCGCTCATAGCGTGAGAACGCATTATGCCCGCCGCCTGTCAGACGGGCCGCTGCCACTTGGCTGAGACCCAGCTTGCGTCGGATACGGCGGATTTCCTTGCTCAGCTTCTCACGCTCACGCACGACCAGAGCATCGCCAGCGGCGGCGTAGCGGCGGGCGCTGGCGGCATCGAATTCAGCTTCGCCGCAGGCTTCGCAGCGCCAGCCTGACAGGCCCTTCACGGTTGCGGTCACGCCTGCGAACTCGATGGTGAAGGTTTCGTCCTCGAAGCGGACCATCCCCTTGCGACTCTCACAATGTGCACATTTACGCGCCATCTTCATCTCTCCTTAAATTGGACCACAGGAGCGTGGTCGCGCAGTGTGATCTTGATATAGGCATCCTTCCTAACGGGCGTTGGCGCGTGATAAACGTCTTGCCAGACGCGATGATCGGCGAAGCTGGTCATTGCCTTGTAGAAGTTGCGCCGGGACAACGACGCGATCACTGCCAGCATCTCAGCCGTTGTCAGACCCATCTGACGTCCACCGTCGAGAGCGGTCTTGGTAAAGGCTGCGGGCCCCAAGGCGCGCAACCTCCCTTTGCACCAGGCTCAAATTGTATTGCGGTATGCGCTTTTCCACGCGCAGCAATCTACCCTATAAGGGTAGATTGTGCAAGCAAGGAAAAAGCATCTGTTGCTTTTGAGGATGCGCCCCCAGAAGGATTTTTGGCCAGTTTGGGATGCGAAGGATGCCCTTGCGCGCGTTCTGTCATCCGCAAGCGCGATGGGTGTTTCTGCCTGACGGATATGATCCGAACACGGCTCGCGTTCAATCGATGGTGCACACCGGACGAGGCATTGGGGACGGTGGCAGAAGCAACAGGCGGACGTGGCGAATCTGGTGCTCAGCGTGACGGCTTTGGGCAGGAGACGAGAGATGATGCTATCATTCAGTGCCCGACAAATAGGCTAACGACAAAGCGGAAAATCGACTACCAGGCCGCCGAAACATGCCGCCGAAATGTCCGTTACGCCTACGAGAGCCGCAAACAGGCAGTAAGAAGCTGCGCGCCTTGCTCGCATTGCATCGAAGCATGTGCAGGCGGGAGCGCCTTCTGGGCGAGCCTGGCCTCAGGCCTGACGGCATGAGCCGTCGCGCGGCCCGATACACTGGCCATAGTTTTGGGGCTTCGCTCTGATCCTGCGGCGTTGCGCGCGTGGATCGTCAGCGCTGCACGCCTCTTGCGATCGTCCGTCTGCGGCTGGATCAGGGACGGGGAACCGACTTCAGCGAAGGGGGAATGCCGGGGCTGGGTGGCTTGCCTGCCAGCGGCCGAACCTTGACGACCGGGGATTCGGCAAAGAACCAGGCCGTGGGGCTATAGAGGATGCCACCGCAGATGACGTTGGGTTCAAGGAACACTGCCGCCATCTCGATCACCCGGCCGGACTGATCGGAGGTGGTCGCTGCCTCGCGCAGCCAGATTGCGGTTTTGGTTGTGGCGCAGTCGTGCAAGGCCGCAAGTGCCGCCGTCCCGAGAATCTCCGGTGTGACGGGGCCACTGCTTTCCTTGAGGGCGGAGCGGCGTAGTTCGCGTTCAAGACGCCCGCCTATGTGCGCGAAGGAAAGCATGGGCACGCTGTCCCCGCCTGCCGAGACCTCAAGAGCGAAGACATGGGGATGAAGCCCGCGGGCAAGCCCCTCAAGGTCCGCGCTCTTCCGATCGGGGCACGACTGGAAATATCGCACAATGGTGCGCAGGCGTGCGTCCATCTGGGGAAGACCCGATCCTTTGCGCGCCTGCTGCTACGCTTGGAAGGCTGCCCCCGCAACAGGGGGGCAGGGCTTTTGCATGAAATTGGCACGGTGCCGGCCAGAATCCTCGTCTGGCCGGCACCCTGCCCGCAACCATGAATTTTCGCGCTGGCACCTATGGCTGTCAGCTCGACCGGCGAAGCTGCGAGCCCTGGTGCCAGGATGCGGAGCGGGGCGGCGGCGCCGGGGAGATCTCGGTGATCCAGTCCCCGGTGCTGACGGCATGGGCCCCCGGACGGCTTTGACCGCCATTATCCTGGGTCTCAGGGACGAGGTCGCAGCTGTCGAAGGCGACCGCGTCGCTGAGGACCACGAGGCGATGGCCATGCCTGGCGGCATCTTCGGCAGTGGCGCGGGCGGCAGAGAGGCCGAGCAGCCCGGCAACAAGCAGGGTCCGCCCCGAGCCATCGAGGATTTCCGAGAAGTACGGGCTCGCATAGCAGGAGGGGCCAGAGCTTGCCACCACGCTTTCGTAGCGGCGGGGCTCGAAGCCGGTGAACCAGCGGCTTCTGCCTGTCAGCCGGCTGACGTCGCCGCTCCTGTGGTCGTGGACGAAGACCACAGGTACGCCGAAGCGGCGTGCCGTCTGAAGCGCCGTCTGGCAGCGCTCCAGAATACCTGCGGTAGCCGGTGCCGAGAGATCTGTGTTCTCTGTGAGATTGCTGTAGCACAGATCCACGAGCACGAGGGTGGCAGCGCCCAGGGGATGGCGGGCGTGATTTTCATAGAAAGCGATGGTCATGCCTGTGCACCTCTTTCACGGGCGCCGCGGCCAACCGAGCGCTCGAGAATCCCGGG
This sequence comes from Alphaproteobacteria bacterium, assembly GCA_028869725.1. GTDB lineage: Bacteria > Pseudomonadota > Alphaproteobacteria > Micropepsales > Micropepsaceae > Rhizomicrobium. Next base: position 6,832 of record JAGWRJ010000747.1, read on the forward strand.
CATATGCCAGCGACCTTCGGGACGAATGAGCACATAAGGATCGTCACCGATTTTGATGGCGTCATTGGCCGGTGGCAGATCCTTGACGAGTTCAACATAGGATTCGTCGGAGAACACGAACATCGGCCGGCCTTCGAGAGGCTTGAAGCCGCACACGTTCCAGAAGCGGACGAGCTCCTTGCGGGCATGGCCATAGAGCCGGCGATAGCCCTTCATGCGGCAGAGTTCGCTGCCGGCACGGGCAAGGCGGAAGGCAAGCTTGGTGTTGCGATATTCGTGGCGTACGGCGAGACGTTCGAGCTTGGCGAAGTCTGCGAAATAACGGATGCGCAGGCAGCCGGCCGGCTCATCCCCGACATAGCCGACGAGATGTGTGGCCGTCAGATCATTGCCATCGAACTCTTCTTCGAGCGGACAATCCTGTTCGGCAATGTAGGTGGCACCGCGGATGGCACAGACCTGCATCAGGTCATTGAAGTTGCGGGCGATGCTGACGGAAAGTTCACCTGGCCTGCGGCCTGGGCGGTGATCGTCGTAGATGGGCATCGGACCGGAATTCTTGGCACGATGGAAGCGATAGAGTGTGGGCGCGAGAACGCCGTCGATGATGGTGCCGCGCTGAAAGCCGAGACTTTCGGTGAGACGTCGGCCGGCGTCGGTTGCCGGATAGGCGTAGAGATCCGCATCTTCGTAGCGCCCACCGGTGATGCGCTCGACGATCGTCGGGATCGCGGCCGCGAGTGTTCCTGGGGCATAGATCGCCCAGGTGTAGATGCCGGCGGGCCGCTCGGTTTGGTTAACCAGGCACGATGCCGGCGGATCGAGGCGATTGAGCGTACCGTCAGCGAGGCGCTTCAAGCCCTCCCGGTTAAGCATAAGGAAGCACAAAAGCCCTTCTGCTTCAGGGTCCTGCGAATTATAGGTGCTGCGCCGCGTGATCCCCCAGAAGCTGTCGGGGTTTTGGCTGACGACGCGGTGTACCACCTCGTTGCGTGCGACCGTGCCGATGGTGGGGCGCGCCTTTTCCACCACGCGGTCGATTGTTGCGCCAGTTGGTGCAAATGCTAGTAGGCGCTTGCCCCATTTGCTAGGCTCCAGGCTGGCGAGATCGTGACGGGCAGGCAGAGTACTGGTTTCTGCTGTTCCATCGCGAACCATGCGGATGTCATGTGCCGTCATCGAATTCACCTTTCTTGAAGGCTGCTGAGATAGAAACGCTAGGCGGAAAGATGGGGTTTGTATGCAGTCTGTAGCGGAACGGGCCGTTCCGACGTCGGAACAGGCAGCACATGCGCTGCGCGCACTCCCTGATTGGGAAGGGGCGCGGTTGTTTCTGGAGATCGTGCGTCGCGGCAGTTTTCGCGCAGCGGCCGATGGCCTCAATCTTTCTGTCAATGCGCTGCGCCGCCGCTTCACCATGTTCGAAGATCAGCTCGGCATGATTTTGCTCACGCGTCATACCGACGGCATTCGTCTGACAAGTGAAG
>JAGWRJ010000748.1 GCA_028869725.1 Alphaproteobacteria bacterium
AATCGAATAGCCCCAGACAAAAGCTGCGTATTCCCAGCCGATGGGCGGCATCAGCCAGCCATAGACGGCGGCAAGCGTGCCGACGATCTTGGTCGATTCGCCGGCAACAACCAGCTTCCAGCTGGGCCAGGGCCGTTTCCAGAACCAGCTCGCGTTGCGGGTCAGGTAGATTGTGAAATGGCCGGCCACCAGCAGCTTGAGAAAGATCAGGGTCTGAATGGTCGGCCGCGGCAGGTTGAAGATACGCTCTGCGATCCAGAACAGGGAAAATGAGGCGATCACACCCAGAACGCCCAGCACGGTGCTGATGACGAGAACGCGATGCATGTCCCAGCGTACGGGTTTGGCGGCAACCCGCACATTGTCATAGGCGATCGCCATGATCGGGATATCGTTCAGGATCGCGAGCAGAACGATCATGATGGCCGTCACCGGATAGAAGTTGAACACCAGGATGGAGACGGTCATGAACAGGAGGACACGGATGGTCTCGGCGATGCGGTAGATTGCGTAGGAGGTCATGCGCTCGAAGATCCGGCGCGCTTCTTCCATCGCCTTGGTAATGACAGAAAGTCCCGGCGCGGTCAGGACGAGGTCGGCCGCTGCGCGGGCGGCATCGGTGGCGCCGGAAACGGCGATGCCGACATCCGCCTGTTTGAGAGCTGGGGCGTCATTGACCCCGTCCCCGGTCATGCCGACGATATGGCCGGCATTCTGAAACGCCCGCACGATGTCGAATTTGTGCTCGGGAAAGACTTCGGCAAAGCCGTCGGCAGCCAGAATGCGGTCGGCGGACACTTTGGCGCCATCCTGGCCTTGGGCTGCGAACACCTCGCTCGCATTGAGGATCTTGGTACCAAGCTTGAGCTTGCCTGCGATTTCTTTGGCAATGGCGCCGTGGTCTCCTGTCACCATGCGGATGGAAAGTCCGAGGCGTTCCGCTTCGGCGATGGTGGCGGCGCTATCGTCACGCGGCGGATCGAAGAGTGAAAGCAGTCCAAGATACTGCCAGTGTCCGTTTGCATCACTCCTTGCCACGCCCAGCGCACGGTAGCCGCGCTCAGCAAAGGCAGTGGTCGCAGCATCCACGCGCGCCGCCAGCTCCTCATTGCTACCCACAAGCTCGAGTATGGCCTGTGGTGCGCCCTTGGCGACCTGAAAACTGTCCGTGCCGGCGCGGATCTGGGCGAGGGCACGCTTGTGCACCGGATCGAACGGCGTGAATTTTTCGACACGGACGGTGTCGAAGGTCGTTGCCGGCATCGCCTTCAGTACAGCGGCATCGATGGCGTCGGGCTCGGCGCGGTCGCAGGTGAGAGCTGCAGCTGCAATGACCGCGTCTGCATCCTTGGCTGCGAAAAGTACCGGCTCGCCCAGCGTGAGTTCGTTCTTGGTCAAGGTGCCGGTCTTGTCCGAGCACAGCACGTCCATCCCGGCGAGTTCTTCGATCGAGACCAGGCGGGAGACGATCGCCTTCATGCGGGCAAGAACAGATGCACCCACAGCCATGGTCACGCTCATAACGGCAGGCAGCGCTACCGGAATCGCGGCGACTGTCAGGATAAGGCAGAACAGCAGGGTTTCAACGAGGGGGTCGCCACGCCACAGGGCGGTCAGCAGGATCACCGCAACGAGCCCAAGCGTAATATAAATAAGGAAATTGCCGATACGCAGCACCGCCTTCTGGAAATGCGAGCGCGACTGGGCGCTTTCGACCAGCTTCGCAGTCTTGCCAAAAAAGGTGTTCATACCTGTGGCGGTGACCTGCGCCTCCATGCTGCCCTGGCGGATGATCGATCCGGAATAAAGTGTGTCGCCGATCTTCTTGTCGACCGGCAGGCTTTCGCCAGTGAGGGCAGACTGGTCGACGCTGGCATAGTCGCCTGCTGCAGCCCTCGCATCTGCCGGAATGATGTTGCCAAGTTTTACGGTGATCACGTCACCTGGAACAAGATCACTGGCCGGAAGATCGATCCAGGTTCCGTCACGCTTCACCCGCGCCATAGGGGCGAGCCGCTGCTTCAGCGCCTCGATCGCATCATCGGCATTCTTTTCCTCAAAGAATCCGACCAGGGCATTGATGAGCAGCATCGCTGCTATGACGCTGAAATCTTCCCAGTGCTGGACCGCAGCCGAAAGCACGGCGGCAATTTCGATCATCCAGGGAATGGGGCCCCAGAAATAGGTGAGCAGGCGCTCGATCAGTGTCTTCTTGTGCTCGCGGATCGCGTTGGGGCCATATTTTGCCAGGCGTGCCTGCGCCTCGGCGCGGGAAAGACCGCTTAACGCCGCAAGGTCTTGATTTTCTGGAGCAGATGAATTGGTCATGGCGTTGTCCAATCATGCGAGCTTCTGTGCGTTGGATGACATCTTGAAAAGGTAGGGAACATTCAAAAGCCAAATATGATGTGTTAAGGTGCCTTAAGATCTGCATGTGCCACTGCGCGGCCGTGATCGTCGTGCTGTGCCGGATCGTACATGACATCTGCGTGACAGCACGTGGACCTCGCGGTGTTGAGTGCGGCTCATGCGGCAGATGTCGGGTTTCGCATGGTCTGGCATGTTTTGGCCTCGCCGGGGTTTAAGGTTACCTGCGTGCAGGAGAGCTCATGCGCGCATCAGCGCAACAGGGCCCCGCCTGCCCATACCGTGCGCGAAGAGATTTATCTTTTGCGACCGTGATTGTGCGGCAGTTTTGCGCTAGGTCAATGTCGCGATTGGAAAGGTCATTGCAAAGACGTCACATGAATTCACACCTAAGCCCGCTTGCCGGAAAGCCGGCACCTCATGCGCTCCTGATTGATGTCAACCGGCTCCTTGCTGCCTATTACGACCGCAAACCCGATCCACGTCAGGCAGCGCAACGCGTATCGTTTGGAACCTCGGGGCATCGTGGCTCGTCGCTGCGCGAAAGCTTCAATGAGTGGCATATCTGGGCCATCACCCAGGCCATCTGTGACTATCGCAAGAGCCAGAGCATTGACGGGCCTCTGTTTCTGGGGATCGACACCCATGCGCTCTCGGAACCGGCGCGCCAGAGCGCGCTGGAGGTCCTTGCCGCCAATGAGGTCGTGGTGCGGATCGCCGAGCCTGGGCACTACACGCCGACACCGGCGCTGTCGCATGCCATCCTCGTCTACAACCGCAACCGGCGCAGCGGCCTTGCCGATGGCATCGTCATTACGCCCTCGCACAATCCCCCTGATGATGGTGGCTTCAAGTATAATCCGCCCAATGGTGGGCCTGCCGACACGCAGGTGACGCGCTGGATCGAGGCCCGCGCCAATGCCTATCTGGAAGGGGGCCTTCAGGACGTCAGAAGACGTCCCTTTGCCGAGGCGAAGCGTGCAGCAACGCTCAGCATCTATGACTTTCTGGGCTCCTATGTCGCCGATCTGGCCAATGTGCTTGATATGACGGCGATCCGTGGTGCGGGCCTTAAGCTTGCGGTCGATCCTTTGGGCGGAGCTGGCGTTCACTATTGGGGACGACTTGCCGAGGAATATGGGCTTGATCTTGATGTTCTCAACGGGGGTGTAGATCCCACCTTCGCCTTCATGAGCGTGGATTGGGACGGACAGATCCGCATGGATCCATCCTCACCCTACGCCATGCAAAGTCTCATTGCCCGCAAGGAGCAGTACGACATCGCCTTTGCCTGTGACACCGATCATGACCGCCATGGCATCGT
>JAGWRJ010000749.1 GCA_028869725.1 Alphaproteobacteria bacterium
CGAGCAGAAGCAGCAGTGGGAGCGCGATGGCGAGCCAGTTCTGGTGGTAAACTGCACCTACGTGACTGGCGAGACCTGCGGCTGCGATCCCGATCAGGCCGCCAGCTCCGGCGGGCAGTGCCTGAGGGGCCGGTAGCACCCCGAGACCTGCGGCAATCAGCAGGGCACCCAGGGGCCAGGATACCGCCCGCCAGGTCGCTTCGGGCGGTGGTTTTCCAGCCAAGGCCCTGACGCCCCATACGGCAGGTGGGGCCAAGGCCGCAAGCGCTGCGATACCAAAGGTTTGCAGGAGCAGGTCTGCGGCCACGGCGCCAAGGCTGCCCAGGAGATTCGTCGGCGCCGCCCCGGTGGCATTATCCAGGCTGGCATCAGCCGAATTGTAGGTGACGAGCGCCAGGAGGGCTGCGCTGGTGCCCGCGAATAGAAGAAGTCCGGTCAGGCGCAGAGCTAGCGACCGCAGAAACCGGACCATCGCCAGCCTGGCTTCGGCGAGCTGATCGGCGAGGGCGTTTTTCCGCGATCGCGGCTGATAGACGCCGAGGCTGCGACGGGCTGCCATGCTCACGCTCCAGGGGTGAAGAGAATTTCACCTATTTGGCCAATAGCTGCCTCAATGGTTGACAAATCACTAACGAGGGCAACGCGGATGTAAGGAAAGCCTGGGTTAGAGGCAGGGTCCGTGGCGTCCGCAGGCCGGCCCATATAGGCGCCAGGAACCACCCGGATTCCCGCTTCGCGCCATAATCTGACCGCCGCGGCCTCGCCATCGCCGGTTGGCAACCACAAAAAGAAACCCGCGTCGGGAATGCGGGCACGATTGCCGAGTATGCGGCGTGCGGCAGCGAATCGCGCCGCGTAGAGGGCCCGATTGTCATCCACATGGGCTTCGTCGCTCCAGGCGGCAGCGCTGGCCATCTGCAAGGGGATGGGCACCTGTGGGCCGGAATAGTTGCGCCAGGCCATGAAGGTCGAGATCAGCGCCGGGTCCCCGGCAACGATGCCTGATCGCAGCCCGGGCAACGCCGAGCGCTTGGACAAGGAGTGGAACGTGAGCAGGCGCTCGAAGCCGCCGCTCAACTCATGGCGAACGGCGAGCGCACCGGGCGGGCGCGTGCCCCAATAGATGTCTGCGTAGCACTCGTCCGCGAAGATGCTGAAATCAAAGCGGTCCGCGAGATCAAAGAGCACCTGCCAGTAAGCACGGTCGGCAGTCGCGCCTTCCGGATTTGAGGGGGAGCAGATGTAACAGCCCACTGTGCGGCGCAACACTGTTTGAGGCAGGCGGCTGAATGCTGGCAGAAAGCCGCTCTGCGCATCGGCCGTGACGAAGATCGGCTCAGCGCCGGCGGCGAGGATTGCTGCGGCATACGCCTGGTAAAACGGATTGGGCAACAGGATCGCCGGCCGCTCGCCATTCTTGCGTTCGGGTGTGACGATGAACGGTACCAGGAACAGGCCCTCGCGGGTGCCATTGAGCGGCAGAACATGCTGTTCGCCGATGGCGGCAACGGGCAGCCCAAACCGCCGCCGCAGCCAGCCGACCGCGGCCTCGCGCCACTCCTGAATACCCTGAATCGGTGGATATTCGCCGAAGCGGTGGGCATTCTGGGCGATGACCTCGCGGATAAAGTCTGGAACCTGCCCTTTGGGGTCGCCCACCGAAAGATTGATTGGTGCGCCGCCTGGAGGGATGGGCTTGAGCAGTTCGGCGAGCCTGGCGAAGGGAGATGACGGCAGGAGGGAAAGTCGGCCGGGGAAGATGGGTGTGGTCATGCCTGGCAGTGAGCTGGTTCGCGGTACCTACATTACCGCGTGCCGGAGTCTCGCGTCCAATGCCCTGACCTGTGTGGCCACCCTGCATGCGATGGGTGGGGGCAACCCACCGCAATGCAAGGCGGCCGCTTTGCCGATCTAGTGCGGCAAATAGCGAACCTCGCGCACCCGAGGCGCATGACGTGTCGCGGTGGGTGCGACAGGGACCAAATGTCCGTGACCATTACGCGGCAAGAATGCAGCTGCGGACAAATCGCCTTTGCTGCAATTGCCCGATACATGCTCAACGACATGCGGCGCGGCATTGCCGATCCGCGAAACTTCAACCGACTGCATGCACATGCCCGGCGCTGTCGAAGCCTGCTCCAGCATCGGCCATCCGCTTGGTCCCACGGGGTGCAGAAGCGCTGCATTATAAAGCGGTCCCATGGCGAACAGTGGAGACGACAGCATGTCAGCCTGCTGCATAAGCACGTTCATTTCCCGGTTCATCACCGCTGATATGCGTTCGACATTGGCAAACGGCCATACTGGGGCGACGGCTCTGGTCATCGCAGGCGCTTTTTCGAAGTGCACGATCGGGGTCACATTCCCGCTATAGGAGATCTTTGCGATGCTCCCATCCGGGCCTTTGACTGTGAGTGTGTGCATGGGTAGTGCGGGATTGGCAGAACGGGCCGCTGCCAGGCCGGCCGAAGTTGCCAGGGCCACGGCCGCAATGGTTGCCAGCAGAGCGGATTTTGCGATTCTCATGGGCACCTCTATCAACGGAACGGACACCATGAGAATATAGCGTTCCTTCAATAACTTGCATGAAATCGCCCTAACTCTGACCTGAAATCTCGGTAAGCTCGCTGGCAAAAGAAAAGGCGCTCCGGAGCCGGAGCGCCTTAGTTTTGCAGGGCTGAGCGCTACCTAACCGTGAACGATCTCGCCATGGAGATTGATGTCGAGCCCCTCGATTTCGACCTCACGGCTGACCCGTAGTCCGATGGTGACGTCGATAAGTTTGAGGATGATGAAGGTTACAATTGCGCAATAGAGGAATGTCCCCGCGACATCGTAGAACTGCACCAGCATCTGATGCGCATTGCCGTCAAAGAGCCAACCGCTGCCGCTGGAATTGATGGCATGTTTGGCGAGCGCCCCGGTCAGCAGTGCGCCCAATGCGCCGCCTACGCCGTGTACACCCCAGGCATCGAGTGCGTCGTCGTAGCCGAGCCATTTCTTTACATGGACCGCGGAACTGTAGCAGATGAGACCCGCCAGGAGGCCGATGATCAGCGCCCCTTGCGCATCAACAAATCCGGACGCGGGGGTGATGGCAACAAGACCTGCTACCGCGCCGGAAATCATTCCGAGGACCGAGGGCTTCTTCAGGACAACCCATTCGCAAGCGGTCCACGCCATGGCTGCCGCAGCGGTTGCAATCTGGGTTGCGGCTGCTGCCATTCCGGCGTTGGCATTGGCAGCTACCGCCGAGCCGGCATTGAAGCCGAACCAGCCAACCCACAGCAAAGAGGCACCGATCACGCTCAGCACCAGGTTATGCGGGGCCATATTGTCGGTGCCATAGCCGACGCGTGGGCCAAGGACCAGGCAGGTTACCAGTGCGGCCGTGCCGGCATTCAGATGCACGACAGTGCCGCCGGCATAATCGAGTGCGCCCATGCTGCCCAGCCAGCCGCCTCCCCACACCCAATGAGCAATTGGGCAATAAACGAAAATGAGCCAGAGCGACATGAACCACATGAACGCCGAAAACTTCATGCGATCTGCCAGGGCGCCAGCAATCAGGGCAGGAGTGATAATGGCAAACGTCATCTGGAAGAACATGTAGACCGACTCAGGAATGGTCGGAGCCAGAGGGCTCGCTGCATTCAGCGTCAGCTTGCCAAGCAGCAGTTCGTTAACGCCGCCAATGAGCTGATTGAGACCTGCATTCGCATTGGGCGTGAAAGCTAGGGAATAGCCGATCACCATCCAGAGTACGGTAATGATGCAGGTGGCGCCAAAGCTCTGCGCCAGCGTGGCGAGTACGTTCTTTTTGCGCACCATGCCACCATAAAAGAGGGCGAGCCCGGGTATTGTCATCATGAGCACCAGAGCGCTCGAAGTCAGCATCCAGGCCGTGTCTCCGCTATCGAATTTGGCCGTCGCGGCCAGAGCTGGTGTGGCAGAGCCCATCACTAGCCCTGTCCCCGCGGCCAACCATCCGCATGCTCGCTTCCATGTGGTCATTCTGTCCTCGCTGCGCTTGAAAAAGTGGATTGAAGGGGCGCGGTTACAGCGCGTCACGATCGGTTTCACCGGTGCGGATGCGCACGGCATGCTCAATGGGAGAGACGAAGATCTTGCCGTCACCGATCTGTCCGGTGCGCGCGGCGACAGCGATGGCGTCCACGACGCTTGGGGCTAGGTCGGCCCGCACTGCCACGTCGATCCTGACCTTGGGCAGAAAGCTGACTGCGTATTCCGCACCGCGATAGATTTCGCGCTGTCCCTTCTGCCGCCCGAAGCCTTTCACTTCGGTCACAGTCATGCCCTCGACGCCCAGAGCCGTCAGCTGCTCGCGTACCTTGTCAAGCTTGAACGGCTTGATGATTGCCGTGATGAGCTTCATCTCAGGCTCCCTTTTGACCAGGCTTTATTGTGAGCGGGAGCAACGGCCGGCCAAGGCCGTGACCGTCCTGTGTGAGGCGGAAAATGCCTTATGCGTCGCAGAATCTGCATGTTTGTTGCCACACAGCGCGACAGCCATGCTCAAAATCTGGGCAATCGTGAAAATTTGCGCAGCTCTTAGGCGTAGTCGCTACTGGTCTTCGTGGGCCGACGCGCTAAGGTAAAGGACATGAGCAGCACCTATCAGTACGACGTAGCGATTAGCGGCGGGGGGATGGCCGGCCTGTGCCTTGGCGTGGCTCTGGCCCAGGGTGGCCTGCGGGTTGGCGTCGTCGAGCCTGTCGCGCGGGCACGCAGCCTTGACGCTGGTTTCGATGGCCGGGTGACAGCCCTTTCTTATGCGTCGGTGCGCATGCTGCGGACGCTGGCGATCTGGCCCCACCTGCAAGACGATGCCCAGCCGATCCTCGACATTCTGGTTACCGACGCCGCTGCGGGGCGTCCCCCCTCACCCCTGTCCTTGCATTTTGATGCAGGTGAGATCGGCGAGCCGATGGGGTATATCGTCGAAAATCGTCACATTCGCGCAGGTCTGTTTGCGGTTGCGGACAAGGTGCCAGGGCTCGAGTTGCTGTCTCCTTTGGCCGTAGAGCGGGCGTATCCGGCCGCCGAGCATATCGACGCCAGTCTGTCTGACGGTGGCACCGTGCAAGCCCGCCTTCTGGTCGCCGCCGATGGACGCGA
>JAGWRJ010000750.1 GCA_028869725.1 Alphaproteobacteria bacterium
ATCCGAACGCCTTCCCCACGGGCGCGGAGTACACCCGAAAACCGAAGATGCTTCAAGAAACATTTGGCGGATTTACGACAGAAATAACCAGCAGCAGCAGTTTGGAGCAATTCCAGAGTTTTCGCGGCAGTATTCGCGAGGCAGAGCGCAAATCATGCAGCGCCTTCAAGTCTTCACTCTGTGTTCCGTTTTCTGCGCACGTTTGAACGCATGTGATCAAGGCGTTGTGGGTAGTTGCAATCAATCACCCAAGTCTTCCTCAATCATCAAGTTCTGATGCAGAAAGAGGCAGATGCGTGTTACGCGCTGGGGACAGCGACGGCTCATTCGGGCTTGCGCCGATGCCGGCCCTTGATCCAGCGGACGGTACCGGTGGCGGAGCGCATAACGACACTTTCGGTGGTGATGTGGGTTGGGGAGCGCTTTACCCCGGCCAGCATCCAGCCATCTGTGACCCCCGTCGCCGAGAAGATCACATCGCCAGAGGCAAGGTCGGTCAGGTGATAGATGCGTTTGAGGTCGGTGATCCCCATGCGCCCGGCGCGTTCGCGCTCGGCATCGTTCTGAAAATCAAGCCGGGTCTGCATCTGCCCGCCGACGCAGCGCAAGGCTGCTGCGGCCAGAACCCCTTCCGGGGCGCCGCCGCTACCGAGATAAATATCGATGCCGGTGGCGGGGTCGGTGGTGGCGATGACGCCGGCGACGTCCCCATCGCTGATGAGCCGTACGGCGGCTCCCGCCGAGCGGACTTTCTCGATGATGTGGCTGTGGCGCGGACGGTCGAGGATGCAGGCGGTAATCTCGCCAGGCTTGACCCCCTTGGCCCGGGCGAGCGCCAGGATGTTCTCGGCTGGATCGGCGTCGATATGGATGATGCCCGCCGGATAGCCACCGCCGATGGCGATCTTGTCCATGTACATGTCGGGGGCGTTCAGCAGCGTGCCGGGCTCGGCCATCGCCATCACCGCCAGGGCATTGGGGAGGGCCTTGGCGGTCAGATTGGTGCCTTCGAGGGGGTCGACCGCAATATCAACGGCGATGCCCCCCTGACCGAGCCTTTCGCCGATATAGAGCATCGGCGCCTCGTCCATTTCGCCTTCACCGATCACGACGGTGCCGTCGATCGGCAGGATGGAAAAGGCCCGGCGCATGGCCTCGACCGCAACCCGGTCGGCTTCATGCTTGTCGCCACGTCCGATCTGGCCTGCCGACGCAATGGCGGCAGCTTCGGTCACGCGGACAGCTTCAAGGGCAAAGGCACGGTCTAGAGCTTGGTGTTCCATGAGATCTTCTGTTGAATCTGACGGGCCGGACTGTGCCGAAGTCGGGCCCAAGGCTCAAGATGGGGGCAGGGCTGGGCGTGGTGGGCAGGGCAATTTCTTTGACGGGTTTCCGCCCCAGCTCGACCCATACGGAGCCGTGCATGCAAAGGGTGCTCCAGGATGACCATAGCTCGTGCCATCCAAAATTGGCCACAGTCAGTGCCTTTGGATCGGTCTACAGATGACTAATCGCGTGCCGGGTGGGCGGTTGTGTCAAGAGGCAAGAGTGTCGCCGGCCTTATCACGAAAGCTCATCTGAACAGCTGCTCGGACACCTCCTGGGCAATTGCCAGCGAGGACGTTACTCCTGGTGATTCGATACCGTAGAGCGCGATAACACCCTTGCGGCCATGCTGCTCTGGTCCAGCGATAAAAAAATCCCTCGCGGGTTCGCCTTCGCGTACGAGTTTTGGGCGAATACCTGAATACCCTGGCTGTAGCGAGCCATCCCTAAGTGCGGGCCAGTAGGTACGAATGGCGTCATAAAATGACTCAGCCCGCCTTTCGTCGACGCGATAGTCTTCGCATTCGGTCCACTCGACGTCTGGACCAAAGCGGCCGCGCCCTGCTAGATCGAGCGTGTAGTGCACGCCGAGACCTGCAGAAGACGGGATAGGGTAAACTAGTCGCGCGAAGGGCGATTTTCCGGCAAGGGTGAAATAATTGCCCTTGCACAGGTAAGTTTCTGGCACCTCAGAGAGACCCAGTGAGCGGGCAACGCTTGAAGTGGACAGCCCTGCTGCTATCACGACGTATCGGGCATAAAGCTCCATCTGGGAGCTCCCACCAAGCTCCACGCGTAAACCACTCTGCGGCGCAGGACTGCCCCGCTCAACCCGCGCCACGTACGCTATGGACGCGCCGCGGTTCTCGGCCTCGCCGAGAAGCGATAACATGAGCCCATGAGTGTCGACTATTCCAGTGTCAGGAGACCATAGTGCCGCCGTGCAGAATAGCTCGGGCTCCATTGTCATGGCCTGAGCCGCAGGGATTGGTCGAAGTCCCGTGACTCCGTTTGCCTGGCCTGCCTTGAGAATGCGGGCAAGAACCTCCGCCTCGCTATCATTCGTGGCAACAATAAGCTTTCCAACCATCTGATGGGAGACGCCATGTTCCTGCACGTACTGCCGCAACATCCTGTTTCCGGCAACGCAGTAGCGTGCCTTTGCACTTCCTTGCGGATAATACATCCCGGCATGGATGACCTCGCTGTTACGCGAGGAAATGCCCGTACCGAACGCGCGCTCCTTCTCAACAATGACGACTTCATGGCCAGCTTGTGCCAGAGCCCGCGCTATGGCGAGCCCAACAACGCCCGCGCCTATGACCAAACACTCAACTGTTTCCATTTATGACTACCGGAATTTCAAATTCTGGCGAAAATTGGTCAGAATCAGTGAAATTTGCAATAAGGGCATCAGAAATTAGCTGCGGCCATAAACGGCAACATTACGTGTCTGAGCAGCGATTGTTGCCCCCCTTCGCGATTGTTAAAAGCCAGCACGACTTCTTCAAGGGTCCCGAAATGGCATCCATTCCCTTTATCGATCTTCAGGCCCAACGCCGTCGGCTCGGCACCAGCCTCACCACTGCGATCATGGACGCGGTCGAAGGCGGACAATGGATCCTGGGCCCGCAGGTCGCGAGGCTCGAAGAAGCCCTCAGCGAATTTGCCGGCGTCAAGCACACGATCGCCTGCGCCAATGGTACCGATGCGCTCCTCATCGTGCTGCGGGCCTGGAATATCGGGCCCGGTGATGCGGTGTTCGTGCCGGCCTTCACCTTCGCCGCCTCGGCAGAAGTGGTCGCCTTGGTTGGTGCAAGCCCGGTCTTTGTCGACGTGTGCGAGGACACCTTCAATATGGATCCGGCAAGTCTTGAGTCGGCGATCCAGATGGTGCGCCGGGAGGGAAAGCTCACCCCCCGCGCGGTGATGCCGGTCGATCTCTTTGGCCAGCCTGCGGATTATCGCGCTCTTGCGCCGATCATTGCACGTGAGAAACTCCTTATGCTGTGCGATGCGGCACAGGGCTTTGGTGGCCGGCTTGATGGCGGCATAGCAGGCGGTATTGGCGATGCGGCTGCGACCTCGTTCTTTCCGGCGAAGCCGCTTGGCTGTTATGGCGATGGCGGCGCAAGCTTTACCAATGATGACGGACTTGCCGAGCTCCTGCGCTCCATCCGCATGCATGGCCAAGGCGCGGATCGCTACGAGAATGTACGCATTGGTGTGAATTCACGGCTCGATACCATTCAGGCGGCAATCCTCCTCGAA
>JAGWRJ010000751.1 GCA_028869725.1 Alphaproteobacteria bacterium
CGCGTCAGCGCCAGATAGGCGATATGGCGGATCCCGAACAGGGAGGCGACATCGGCCATCGTGTCGCGCAGCGAGGATGGAGTAAGGCTTGCGTCGAGCTTGGCGACGAAGCGGTTGAAAGCCTGCTGAAGCTGCTTCGGCTCAGCGTAATCATTGACTGCCCCTGGCACAGCGTGTCATTCGCCCTTCGGATTTCCACCGCCAACTCTATACTGCAAATTTTTCTTGTGCAGCAGTTTTACGCGTGGGCGCACGCATGTGCACAGCAGATAAACTACTGTCTCCGGACTGTATGTGTGCTGCTTGAAAGTGCCGACGCTGAATGCTGGTTGCAAAGAGCAGATCTCATGACCGGGACAGTACGCACCATGCTCTTGCCTGCACCAACAAGAGAAACTTGGAGTTCGCGTTCGCTACTCATGAATTGACATGCGTTGTGCCGATTTATTTATGCGGCCCTGCTTGCTTCAAGCGCACCAGCATGCAGCAGGCATGCGTCGCGCAACCATGACGGCGCGCAGGCGACAGCTGTGTGGCAAGGCAATTCGGATACGAATATGCGTCGCTCTAAAGCGCGAAACCTTACATTCAATTAATGTGCATCCGAAGCGCAGGAAATATCGCTCGTGGACCTTTTGCACGCGCCAGCAGGTACCGCTACCCATCCCTGTGATAGCTGAAGACCTACGGACAGTCGGCGCGCAGCGCGGCCGACACGACGCGGGCGGTCAGGGATATGCGAAGCGCGAACAGGTTGCGCGCCGCCAACTGCTGGGGCTAGCCTTGGGCCGAGTGAAGGGGGCACCGCCCTCTTGCGATGAACGGGGGGAGATCCATCGATGCGTCTATTGCCAATGATCCTCGCAGGCGCGGTTGTCGCGGGCCTGGCCGCAAGTCCGGCATGTGCAGGCAAACCGGAGTTTGGTTCCTGGGGCGTCGATCTCAGTGCGATGGACACCTCCGTCGCACCGGGCAACAACTTCTTCAAATATGTCAATGGTACCTGGCTCAAGCATGCGGTGATACCGGCGGACCGCACATCGACCGGCGTCTGGCTTGATATCGCGATCCGCACCGAACATGAGCTTGGCACGATCGTCACCGAGCTGCGGGCCAAGCCCTATGGCGAACTTACGCCCGACGATAGGAAGCTGCGCGACCTTTACGCAGCCTTCATGAACGTGAAGGCCCTCGATGCAGCGGGCCTCAAACCCGCCGAACCGGACCTTGCCCGCTTTGCCCATCTGGCGAGCCCTGATGCGATCGCAGCTGCCATGGCCCAGCTTGCGGCGCAAACCTACAATCCGTTCTTTGGTGGCGGTGATAGCGTTGCTCCCTTTGCCCTTTCGATCGAGCCCGACGAGAAGAACCCGAGCCGCTATGCACTCTACGTCAGCCAGAGCGGGCTCGGCATGCCGAACCGCGACTATTATCTCAGCAAGAATCCGGCGATCACCAAAACCCGCCGCGCCTATCGCGCCTGGCTCGTCAAGATGATGACGCTTGCCGGACTGAAGAATCCCAAGGCACGTGCGGCCAGGGTGTACGCGCTCGAAGCTGCGATCGCCAAGGTAAGCCGGCCTGCGGCGGCCCGGCGCAACGTGCTCAAAAACTATAATCCGATGACGGTGAGCCAGCTGGAAGAGTTTGCACCGGGCTTTCCCTGGAAGCTCTGGCTTGCGGCCTCCGGCGTGACCCCTCAGGGACCTCATGGCCAGCGTATCGTCATTGCCACGGACAAGTCGGCATTGCCGGCCATCGCCAAGATCTTTGCGCACACGCCCGCATCAACCTGGGCAGACTACCTGACAGTCCACTATCTCCACGCCTTTGCCGAGGAGCTGCCCCAGACTATCGAACGGCTCAACTTCGACTTCTATGGCAAGGCTCTGCTGGGCGAGAAGTCGCAGCTGAAACGGGCAACGCGCGCCGTACATCTGCTCGACCAGCAGATGGGCTTTGCTCTCGGCCGTCTCTATGTTGCGCGGTATTTTCCGCCTGAAGCCAAGGCCAAGGCCGAGCAGCTCGTAGCCAATCTGCGACGCGCCTATGAGCTCGACATCCCCACACTCACCTGGATGAGCGCCAAGACCAAGGCGAAGGCGCTGCAGAAGCTGAAGCTGCTCGTCCCGCACATCGGTTATCCCGACAAATGGGTGAACTACGGCCCGCTTGAGATCAATCGCACTACGCTTCTGGCCGACATTCAGCGCGCAGGAGAGTTCCGCTGGCGCCGTCGAACCGCCCATCTGGACGCTCCGGTGGACCGCTCCGAATGGTTCATGACCCCGCCAACCCTGAACGCCTATTACGATCCCATGCTCAATGAGATCGTCTTTCCGGCAGCAATCCTGCAGCCACCGTTCTTCGACCCCAATGCCGATGACGCCGTCAATTATGGCGCCATCGGCGCCGTCATCGGCCATGAAATGAGCCATGGCTATGATGACCAGGGCTCGCGGTTCGACGCCCAAGGCGTGCTGCACAACTGGTGGACCAAGGCTGACCGCGCCGCATTCGATGCGCGCACCAAGGCCCTGACTGACCAGTATGACACCTACGAGCCCGTCCCCGGCATCCACATCAATGGTAAGCTCACCCTGGGCGAGAACATTGCCGACCTTGCCGGGCTCACGATTGCCTACAAAGCCTATCACCTGTCGCTGCACGGCAAGCCTGCACCTGTCCTGAACGGCTTTACCGGCGACCAGCGTTTCTTCCTTGCCTATGGCCAGGTCTGGCGGACCAAGACCACTGCCGATGCGCTGCGCCGGCAGCTTCTGTCCGACCCGCACAGTCCAGGGGAGTTTCGGGTGATCGGTACGACGCGCAATCTCGACCCCTGGTACAAGGCCTTCGACGTCAAGCCGGGAAGCAAATACTACCTGCCCCCGGACAAGCGCGTTCATCTGTGGTGAAGACCGCACGCTGTGGGTGCCCGCTCGCAACGAGCGCGGTGCCCGCAGCCTCAGGCTGAAAATATCTCCTCAGCCACCTGGGGCATCGATGTGCTCTGGCTGCCGCCGGCGAAGACCGCATAGCCGAGGATGTAGATGTAAGCGACAGTGGGAGCAAGAAGCGCCAGCTTGAGCCCGACCACATCTGCGAGGGCGCCCTGAACGAGCGGCAGCACCGCTCCCCCGGCAATCGCCATGATGAGAAGACCTGAGCCGCGTTCGGTGAGGGGACCAAGCCCCTCGATCGCGA
>JAGWRJ010000752.1 GCA_028869725.1 Alphaproteobacteria bacterium
CAGAGGGCGTACGGATAAAATTGGCTGGGGCGGGAGGATCCACAGGCCTTGAAACTATTAGGAAAATCTCCTCCGTACCGTCAGAAATACCGTCAAAAAATATTCCAGAAATTAGGCCGCGCTGAAGCGGTCGGGGCGAAGAATGGCAAGGGATCCCGCGGTAGACTTGACGCCCTCCATCCTTGCATCCACTGGCTCATGCCAAACCGCGCAGCTGCCCAGGGATCGATCACAGTGAAGGCGGCGGCCTTAGGGCCAGTGGGTATCATTGGGGTTCTCTACGAATGGATGCGCTGAAGTGATGGCTGCAATAGTGAGCGCGTCCGAACGGTTAAATCGCAATGGCACCGTGCCGTGCCGATAAAGAATGGACGTATCCAACGCCCAAACAGCTCCAGCCTGCCCGGCTGTGTCGGCATGGAGAAATACCATTCAAACTGGCCGTGTCATGCTTGGCAGCACGGATTACGCATGCTGCGGGCTCAGCGACTCAAGCTATTGCCTCTAGTCCTTTTGCCTTAACCAGATTGAGCAGCTTGAGCGATGGACCGTCCGGCCGCTTCTCTCCTCGCTCCCATTTGCTGACGGCGTCTTTTCGGACATTGAGGTAATGGGCAAAGACGTGCTGTGAGACCTGCTCGCGTTCGCGTAGCGCTCGGATTTCCTCAGGCGTTAGAGCCTCAACCGGGGTGAGACAAAGAACATCGAACTCACGCATGGTCGCCTTGTCGACGAGCCCTGCCTTATGGAGCCCTGCAGCAGTTTTGTGGACTGAAGCGAGGATGCTGTTCTCAACTTTTCTTTTCGTTGCGGCCATGGCTCTCCACTTCCATCAATTCGCCGGCGGCTTGGGCCGCCTTCAGTTGCCCCTCTGAAAACCCGAGAAGCAGGTCCGCCAACCGTTTCAGGGCCCTCAACTCCTTGACTGACACGTTCGCCTTGTCGCTCTTGGCGAATCCATGGGCAAAGAAGCTATGGCTTCCGACTCGAAACAGGATAATCGTTCGGAACCCACCGGACTTCCCGCCGCCTGGCCGAGCAACGCGCTGCTTGAACACGCCACCACCAAGATCCGCATCGTAGCGGCCGGCCGCGACATCGCGAGCGGCCTAGAGCAGCTTTGCGTCAACCAAGCCCGCCTTGCGGGCGAACCGGGCAAATTCCTTCGTCATGTAAACGCTCATCCTGACGAAGCCTGCCGATCGCGAAGTAAATGTAGCTCCTAGAGCTATAAAAGTCAAGGCGTCTTCGGCAGCGTGTTGGTATCACGACAAATGTCCGGGGTTTGTAACAGACGATTTGTCCGGTTTTTGGAAGCGTTCCAAAGGCCGGGGAGATCGGGATGCGACCCGAGGTACGGATGTCGAGATATCTGGATGCCATTCACCAATATCGGCGAGGGCGTTTGAGCTGCGTGGAGGCGGCGGACGTGTTGGGGATCAGCGAGCGTCATTTCCGGCGATTGCGGGACACCTATGAGGCCGAGGGGGCCGAAGGGCTGATCGATCGACGGCGTGGGCGCAAATCCGGCCGGCGGGCGGGCACGGACAAGATCGAGTTCGTGGTCGAGCAGTACCGCACGCGCTACTTTGACTTCACGGTCAAGCACTTCCATGAAGCGCTACGGGACGAGTTTCCCGGCTTCGACCTCAGCTACACGTGGACCAAGACGGTGCTGCAGCAGCGCGGCATCGTTCCGGTCTCAACCAGGCGCTCGGCCCATCGCAAGAAGCGGGTCCGCCGCCCGCTGCCTGGCATGATGCTGTTCCAGGATGGCTCGCGCCACCGCTGGCTCCCAGGCGACCATCCTCCGCTCGACCTGATCGTGACCATGGATGACGCGACCAGCGAGATCTACTCGATCTTTCTGGTCGAGGAGGAAGGAACGGCCTCAACTTTCCAGGGCCTGCATGAGACCATTGCAGCCAAGGGCCTGTTTTCCTCGTTCTATACGGACCGCGGCAGCCATTACTTTTTCACGCCCAAAGCCGGGGCCAAAGTCGATCGCGAACGGCTCACCCAGGTGGGACGGGCCCTGGCCGAACTCAAGATCGAGCACATCGCCTCCTACAGTCCCGAAGGCCGTGGCCGTATGGAGCGCGTCTTCAACACCTTGCAAAAGCGCCTGCCGCCCCTGCTGCGGCTCAACAAGATCACCACAATCGAGGCGGCCAACCGCTATCTGCGCGATGTCTATCGCACCCAGCACAATACCCAGTTCGCCGTCGCAGCCGCCGAGGAAGGATCGGCCTTTGTTCCCTTCGCCGGCGATCTGAAGGAGGTGCTGTGCATGCGTGAGAGCCGCGTCGTGTCCAACGACAACTGTGTGCGCTATGGCGGCCTCACCTTGCAGATCCCCGAGCAGCGTCATCGGCGTCACTTTGTAAAGGCCACCGTCATGGTCCACACCTATCCCGATGGCACCCTGGCACTGTTTCATGGGCCCAGGCTTCTGGCCCGCTACACTGCTGACGGCTCAGTCATCGGACTTCAGCAAAGGATTGCGGCGTGAACCGTTTCGACGCCCAACCCCATGGATCCTGTGGATTTGTGGGCCCGCCGCCTGCTCCCCAAGGGGCGCGGCCGGCCCACAACCCCACAGGGGCCAAGATCTACAGAAACGGACATTTGATGTGTTACGAAAACCGGACATCTTTACGTGTCACCGACAGGCGTCTTCGGCAGCGGCTCTCCTGCACACTTTAGTAAGTTGCGCGAACAGCCATCGACCGTCAGAAGCTAGCTGAAGAGGAGGAATGCGCGTTGGCAAAGCAGAAATCGCGCACTGGACCCAAACGCACTGCGCCTTTGCGGGCATCCTGTCGAGCTGTTCGATCAGACAGATCGCGGAGCTTGAAAACGAAGTCCCCGTACAGCTTGTGAAAGCCTTTTGCTATAAATTAGTTGTGCGGGGGAGGTGTCGTATAATGATGCCTTCAACAAGCGCACAAAGGACAGCTCGTACGGCCCGTGCCTTGGCTTCTCGCTGTTCGTGCCCAATGAGGTCAGAGAGCTGACGGTATCCTTCTTTTGGCGTGGCCCGCGATGCCGTCAGAAATACCGTCATGGGTGTTGCGTAGGGCGGGGTGGCTCCTTCGCAACGCAATAGACTTGTCAGGGGTTTCTGGCCGTCTTGGAGTACGCCAGAGGGCGTTCGGATAAAATTGGCTGGGGCGGGAGGATCCACAGCCCTTGAAACTATTAGGAAAATCTCCTCCGTACCGTCAGAAATACCGTCAAAATTTTTCCAAAAGAATATCGTGGATTGGAGCGCTAAACTGGGGAGGCAGGTGCAAGCTTGCCGAGGTCGGTTGTGGTCTATGGCGGCGGACCGCCAGAGGTCGTCGGCGGTGGCGCGGCGTGTGCGGATGCAGTCCCTGAGCGCCTCGATGGCGACGTCGAGGCCGATCTGGCTACGATATTTGAAACAA
>JAGWRJ010000753.1 GCA_028869725.1 Alphaproteobacteria bacterium
ATGGTCGTCTAAGCGAGAGGCGGTATCCAGAGATCCAAGCGCTGTCGGATGCGATGCACGCAATCGAAGTCGCGCACGGGTTGAAGCCCGGCGAGTATTGGGTTAAAGGCGACGCACCAGCCGAGTGGCAAGCGCTGTCCGCGAAGTGGGATGCGGCCGCTGATCGGCGCCTGCAAGAGACGTTCGTCGAACTCGAAGGTGGAAACGTCTCTGGCGTCTTCGCGCAGAACCGAACTGAGTTCGAGCGGCTCAGGGAGAGGGGGCGTCGCGCCTTCTTTCACAAGGGAGAACTAGTCGCGTCGCTCGCTGACACCGTCAAGCGCTACGAGATCGAGGCTAGGGCGGCGGCGGCAAGCAATGCCTACACCGCCGCAGTCACAATGATGGGCGCCGCGCTCGAAGGTCTTCTGCTTCTCCGGTGTCTGCGCTCGCCAGTCAAAGCGTCCAAGACTGCTCGCGCCCTCCCTGCGAAGAATCGCCCGAAGACTGGGAGTCCCCCCTCAATGTGGACCTTCGACACGCTAATTCACGTTTGTCTTGCCGCAGGTTGGCTTCCTGCAATCGAAACGTCAAACCTGTCAGCCAGCCCCGCATTGCTGGCGCACTTGCTAAGACAGATGCGCAACAACATTCACCCTGGCCGGGTTTCCATCGAGCGTCCTTGGGTTGAGGCGGAGCGTCGCGACTTTGAAGATGCGGAGATGATCTACACAACGCTGTTCGCAACGGTCTTTCAGGGACGGTTGCTCCAGGCGCTCAAGATTCCGCCCAACGAACGCGCCGACTAACCCCTCGCTGAAGCGCCGACGCACTACGGCAAGGCTCCTGGCCGCCGAAGCCGCGCCTGCAATCATCGGCCTCGCCGGCTGAGCGCCTTGCCTCCGCGCGAGGCTTAGCTCAAACGTTGACTGGTAAGTTGAAAAGACCGGTCATCTGAAGCACTTAGCCGGAAAGGCGGCTCTGGCCGATCTCCTGCCTTTGAACTGGCGTCGGCACCTCAGCCTGAGCAGGCGCTGGCGCCTGCTTGTGGCAACGGCAGCCATGGCATGCGCAGCATTCGTGGAGATCATCATCTCTCTGAGCGGCTTCTTCCCGCGCTGCCCAGGTGCTGGTCTCGACCTTTGCGGTCACGCGGGAGCACATCATTGAACAGTCAGTGTCGCCCCATCGTGCGCCCTGTCATCACTCTGCTGGGCGACCCTCGGGGCAGAGGTCATCGGCTAGCCTGGACCAGAGGGATACGTAGCCCTCAAAAACGTCAGGCCAATGATGGTCTTCCTGCATTAGCGGTCGAAGTCGCTGATCAGCGTCCGTGGTGTAAATCAGGAATTTTCCAGGCCCGAAGCCACGAGGCAACGGCGAATTTGGATGCTCATTCAGAAGACGATTGAGTGCCGTCTTGTATTGCGCCTTAGCCTTGTCAGAGTTATGTGCGACACGATTTCTGACTATCTGCGCCAAGTCGAGCCATGTTACGTCCGCCGCGGCAATGTTCGCGAAAACGTTGTCGCGAGAAAAATGAATAAATGACAATGCTTGTACCCACTTGAAATTACCCCATTTCAATTTGCGCGCTGCTTCGTGCTCGTTGCTTTCACCTGCCGCAAGTGCCATGGCATGGGTCTTGTTCTGCGCGGGGCCAACTCGTAACTTAGGTATGTGACCATTGGGGGCTGGATAGCCGCACAGGTAGCCCAGATAGACTTCTTCGACGAAATCCTCCCATGCAGCTACCGCAGATAGGAAGGCGAGGCCAACGACCTTAGCCGCAACGTTTGGCTGGTACGTCGATTCTTCGAACGACTCGTAGGTGAATCGACACATTTCTCGTGCTGGCCCATAGATACGGAGCGCCGTATTGAGAGACGCGAAAAACTCAGACTTTGAGCGTGCCTGCGCACGTGAACCACGAATGGCGGTCATTGCTCGATCTACGGACTCACCTAACTGCGCTACTATTTGTATGGGTTCGGAGAAATTAATGGCTGCGCGTCATGTTATTCGCCGAAAGATCCCAGGATTATTCACTGCCGCTATTGGCTTAACGATCACTCGCGTGCAACCTGAAAGCTTGGGGTTGCTAAGATCGACTATCAGATCCAGTTCAATGTGAAGCGGTGAGTCATCCTCAATGGCTCCGAAGTAATAAAGAAGCTTTCCATCGGATCTTCCATGGGTTGAGACCTTGAGGGCATCCAGCAGTGCTTTGCCACCGCCTGACATATCAAATACGCTCAAGTCGTTATAGGCGCAAATTGTCACCTTCGCTGGCGACATTGGGGACCAACGAATCGCGCCTGTGCTTTGCTGAAGTTCATCGACCCATAGCCTTGGGGATCGATAAGCACTATTGTTGATTGTCGAGGTTAGATTTGGAATGACTCGCGGAACAATGACATCGAGAATGCCACCTTTAACGAACTCGATCGGTATATTCTTTGTAGAGGTAAAGAAGAGAGCCGCGCGATGTTGGAATAGATTGACCTGCGAGTTCGCTTCTTTCTTTGATAGCTCTCTTTTAATCGGATCGTTAAAATTGATAGTCATTCCCACAAATCCCGCGACTGGATGCAGTTGAACTCCGAAAACCTCCGGCGAGATTTCTCCGCATGTGCAAATTGCTAAGGATGTAGGTCGCCATACTCGAGCACCTGATATTTATCATTCAGGTACAACACCATGGACATCGCGGCTTTCATTATGCTTTCGAAGTGATCACGGCAATGATCGATTTCTACAATGCGATAAAAGTAGTTTGCGCCAAGGCCCCATAGTTGCGCTGGGTAAGGGGTATCCCGCCTACGCGATGCATAAGTGGCTGGGCACAAGAAATAACCGTAGGCATGCGGTTGAACCGCCATTCCATGAGCAATTTGGTTTCTATACGGGGCTGCATCGTTGTAGATTTTTAACAACGAAGCTACTAGGCGCAGATCATTTGCATCTCGGTTCGCAAAGAACTCTTCTGCCGCGTACTTCTGGGCGAGGTAGCGAGCGAACACTGACTCGACTGTTCCATATGCTCTGCATGCCGCCAGTGATTTTGTCTCGCAGAGAAGTTGATAGAGCTTGATTAGCGCTGACTCTGCATGTTCCCACGTGCTAAGGGCTCTACCAACGGCTTCATGTATTACCGATGCATTTTGCTCTCCCGTGTATGTGGCCGAAGCCACCGCTTTTGGTGGCGGCTTCCATGCGGGTGGGGCTTCGTAAATTTTGGTCATGTACAAACCCCTAACGTGAATTCGACTTCAGTCCATTGCAGCCTAGCGTGCGTTGGTGGCGCAACGCTGCGACCGTCTTGGTGACGTGCCATCCTTCTCTTGTCATCTTGAATGGGCCAAATCGCAAATCTACGGCATGAAAGCGCGTGGAGGTGAGGAGTCTTCGAACCATCTGTGACGTATGGCATCAGGGAGGCGCCGGTTCGTCGATGCGGCACAGCGGGGTCCCGCCTTGGCCGGGCACCTATGCCTAAGGCGTCCCGTTGTCCATGCGTTCCAAGTGTCCGCAAAGGCCGACCTCCAGTCCTTGGCCCAACAAGGGCATCTCGTCCATGGCTGGCGTTGGCGAGAGGTTGCACCGACAACCGCAGGACGGTAGTCAGTGGCGACAACCGTTGCGTCTGGATGCAATGGGTACGTGCGCGGAGCACAACAGGTCATTGCGCTGCCTGGTTGGGGCTCCCGGTGC
>JAGWRJ010000754.1 GCA_028869725.1 Alphaproteobacteria bacterium
CCGTACAGCGAGACGATGGGTCGGCGCCCAATGCGGTGTAAAGCTCATGGGGAACGACAACCTCATCCTTCACATCGAATGCATTGTGGCGATAAATCGACCAACGGTAATCAGATGGATTGGCCGCCATTGCGGCCCGCACCGGATTCATTTCAATGTATCGATAGCAAGTCAATACATACGCTTCAGTATCCACCAGGCTCGCTTTGTAGCGGCCCTCCCAGAGAGCCCCGGTGCGCTGATAACAGAAATTGAAGTACTGTACATACCGCCGGCCGATATGCTGCATGAAACGCGGGAGTACGTGTTTCTGCGAGGGTGTCACCAGAAGGTGGACGTGATTAGTCATCAAAACGTAGGCATGCACCGCACAGCCATATCGCCTTGATGCTGCACGCATACATTCGAGATAAAATCGGTAATCGCTTGCGCCGGCGAAGCACGGCTGACGATTGTTACCACGTTGAATGACATGCTGCGGGATGCCGGCTAAACAGAAGCGTGGCATATACACATCCTTGTGTATGATTCACGTCGTTATTCTAGCTCAGATATTCGCTCTGACCCTAATTCTTCCCTCGGGTTAGACATGAGTGTTTACGTCCGGGATCACGCCTGCTTTCTGCAGAAGCCTGCGCAGACAGACTGTCGAGCGCTTCGCGTCAGATGACATGAAGTAGTGACCGTTATCGTCCTCATACGCTGTGCTTAGGTAACCGAACCCAACGGCTCCAAGGAAGGCTTTGGCGAGAGCCACGAGCCGGTCTATGTCGGCGAAAGTTGATTTCGGAAGTTGATCAAGGCCGATACCCTCCGGGTGCGCGACTGTCTTGTCACGAACCGTCTTGAGCGCCTGAAGGGCGCGAGCGTTGTGCATTCCTTCGACGTGGGAGTCGGACATTCTTCGGTCAAAGAACTCCGCAACGAAACGTGTGAGCTCTGGATCGGAAAGTGCCTCCAGCTCCTGAGGCAACGCACCGGCGCGGGATAAAGCGCGGATAAGCCCCGGCCGCTGTTCCACGACTAGACGATCGCTGTGTCGTTGAAGAAGGGCGATCGCGGATGGGATACTGCGGAGAGGGTAGCGCGGGTTGGGTTGTTCAAAGATTCTGGCCGCCTGGAGAACAAGAAAGCGACCAAGAATTATCTGAAGACTTCCAAAGAACTGGCCAAAGGTCGCAGCGTTGATCTGACTGGCCGAGCGTCCCATGAAGTCGTCAAGGAAGAGCACCTCCTCGACGTGATAGAGATCGATCGCAACCCCATTACTTAAGGATGTCCTCGAGTTGTCCCCTCGGCTCCGGCATTGTTCTACTCATATCTAACGCCGGCGCTCACCCGCGTGCGTCAGCGCGTCGGGGTGCAGCGCCTGGTTAGGGTGCACCCAACTAGGCTTTCGTTGTGTAATTTCCACCAGTCTGTTCTCCGTATGGATTCAGCGACTTTGCCCGTCGTTCCAACATGTAGAAGAAATTCGACGTGTCACTTTTCGGCTCCCGTCCCCATACCGCATTTTCCTTTGCGAAGATCTGTGAGATCACGGACGGGTCCTTGGCGTGGAGCAGACGAACCTTCTCTATCTTTCTGTCTTTCTTCGAGAACCCCTTGTACTGAGGGCCATCTAGCTTTTTCGTAAGTTCTTTAGCCAACACAGGACGTAGATCGCGAAGACCCTCGAGTAGGAAGTTGCAGGCTTTATTGAATTCGTCGTCGGTCATATTCTCACCCGTGTTGATTGCGGCCTAACGCAGAGCTAAGCGGCGGCGCGGGAGCGCCGTCCGCTTGAGCGCCGTGTTATGTGGCCTGCTCAATTTGCCAACGTTTTAGGTTGATAAACACTGCACTCAGAGGTTCCTCAAGCGAAGCCCGAGGTGATTTGCCCATGGATGCAACGATTGTGTTGGCATACTCAATGGAGCCTGGTGGATATAGCCCTTTTTTAAGTTTCAGGGTTTTCTTTATTGCCTGCAGCGTCTTACCGCTTTTAACGCCTTCTCTGGTCGCTCGGACGATCTCGACTTGCGATAACTTGGACTCCCATACCTCAACGACGCCCAATGTAAGATTGCGACCTACGTGCAAAACCGCGTGACATGCAACACAGCAGGTGATGAGGTTGTCAGGATTGTTCTCGCCCGATTCGTTGAGGTGGTGGACGTTCATGTACTTGCGAGCAACGTGACCGCAGAATTGACAGGCGTTGTGATCACGCTCCAGCACAATCCTCCTGATCCGATCCCGCTCACTCTTCGGTGGACGCTCGGGATACCACAGGCCAGGATTCGTGACGCCCGGTCTCAACTCGTATGTTTGTTGTGCTACCACGGCATCTTGGCTATATAACGCTTGAGGTAACCGGCGCGAGCCCCGCGCAGCGGGTGAGCATCCGGTCGATCGAAATGTTAGCTGCCAACTGGCACGAGGCAAAAACGTGTGCTCCGCGTTAGTGGCAGCCACCTTGCAACATAACTACCTACGATGTGAACCGTTTTGTCCCTGGAGCCGGTTGGCTTGGTGATTGTGCCTGTGATGGGCGCGCCGCTACGAAAGAAGCGATATATGCCATGCTCATTGCCAGAGTAAAACAGTGGGTCATCTGCTAAAGCGAGAAAGTAGGCAGATTTGAAGCCGCCCGACACGAGCTGCTCCAAGAATGCGATGTCCTTGCAGAAACTAAACATTTGCTCTGGCACTTGACCGTTTCGTGGGTACTTCAGCTCAATAGCGCTGAGAAGCGCGGCAGAATCCGCTGGTGTTACGACAATGTCTATTTCTCGCTTTTCGAGAGATAACTTAGACAGGTTGAAGTATGCGACGTTGCGCTCGAACTGCACCCTACACCCGCTCAGATGGTTGCGTAAGAAAATGCCGAGCTCGTGTTGCAAGCTAAATTCGTTGTAGACCTCAACGCCACCAGCTGCAAGCGTCTTTACAAAATTTTCAATCTCACGGTCAAGTTGCATTGGCAGCTAACGTCCGCGCTCGCTGGCAGGCCGAGCGATGCGGGGCCCGTCCGAGTGGAGCGCGTTGTTGGCGCTCACTGTTTCCATGTCTTAGGTTGCCGGAGCTCGTAGAGAACGCGCGAGCCCTTTTGAATATTCTCTAGCTTAATTCGCGGATCGTGACGAAAGATGCTTAAGAGAAGACATTCTAATTCGCGGATGTCTTCGCGGGTTACGTTGTCGTGCACTTCAAAGAATGAGTAGTGAGACCAGTCTTTTATTCGTTTGTTATGGCGCCTAAGCCTGCTCGTGATGCCACCCTTGAGTTTGGCGCCGAGGCCGGCCACGCCGATGTAGACGACCTCGTAACGCTTGCCACGCCCTTTGCGGTACAGAACATAGAAGCCTCGCGTGTGCACGGGGATAGACGACCAATCGCCACGGTCTTGATAGCGCTTCCAGCGCTTGATGGTTTTTAGCAGCGATTGTTTGGTCATTGTGAGCGCCAACGCCCAAGCTCAGGGGCGCCGTGCAAGCGGCGTCCTGCTGGAGCGCCTTGTTGGGCATTCTGTAGGACCCGAGGAAATTGATGCATATCTGAGAATATAAAATTCGCCCCTGCCTCTTGAAGCCGGTGCGCTGGGACATCTAAGGCAAAGCCGAACACCTGCATCCCTGCAGCGACGCCGGCACATACTCCTGTGGGCGTATCTTCAACGACTGCGCAGGCAGAGGGTTTAACCCCTAGGCTTCGGGCGGCAAACAGAAATACATCCGGCGCCGGCTTAGGTCGTTCGACATCCGCAACGCTGAAGATCTTGTCCTTGAAGTATTTAAGCAATCCGGTAGCGCCGAGCGTGAGCCGAATTTTCTCGTGGTCTCCGCTTGATGCGACGCAATAGGGAACCAACAAAGAGGCAAGGACTGGCTCTACACCGGGAATAGCTGTGATTTTCTCCCGGAGGGCTGTGGCAGACCGAAGCCCAAGCTCATCTACGAAATTGCTTGGCGGCGGCTTGCCGAGCATCTGGGTAATAAGCCCTAAACACTGCGCCATCGAAAGGCCCACGAACCGCTCAAACATGTCTTGCAACGACACATTCAAACCGAGTTCATTCAGCATCGAGCAAAAGACGGCGTTCGTGATGCGCTCACTGTCAACCAGTACACCGTCGCAGTCGAAAATGACTAGTTCGCAATTGCTCATCTGATTGAAGGCCAACGCCCGAGCTCAGCCGCGGCCTCGCGAAGCGGGACCGTCGGCTGGAGCGATTTGTTGAGCATCGTTGTTGCTCTTGGCGGTGGGAGGCACGACCTCGCCTTTCAGAGCCAAGATAGCTTTTCGCCTATCGTCGCGAAGCGCAGGCACGACATAGATTTCGTGAAGAACCTCGGATAAGGAAGCGAGAATGATGCGTAGATGCTTCGCTTCCCAACCGTCGTAGCTATTCTCGTGAACTTTTGAACTCGTTACCTGTTGAATCGTTAGCAGCGTGTCGAAAAACGCGGGTTCTACATCAGGGTGCTTGGCCTTCAGTGACTTGATCCGATCTTTATAGTTATCACCCGTTGCTTTGCTTAGCGCCCCCAACTCATAGACGATCTTTCGAGCGCACGCCGACGCTCCAGTAAGGTAATTGCTTTTCAGGCAGCCTTCGGCTTCGGTTAGCAGCTCCCGGAGCACACGCGGCACGCGCTCATCAAGAACAAAGAACGAGGTCGGGACTGAGTAAAAGAAGACCTCGTCTAGCACTTGGCCTGCGCTCTTGCCGAACGTGAAGCGCCAACGATTTGTGCCATCTATTTGACCGATGTGCTGCGGTTCAAGGTCTTTGAAGGTGAGGTGTAGCGACTTTTTCCCACACGAATGGCACCTCACAATATGCCCAAAGCAACGCTTCTTGTCGGTCCAGTCGAAGGAAAAATTTACGACGATCGTGTACGACACGTGCCTACGGTTACAAAACGGACAGTTGTAGATCGTCGTGTCTACAAAGTACCGATTGTCCAAATGAGATTGATCAGGCACGGCGCTCTCCTAAGATGCCCAACTTAAATTCGACTGCATAAATGCGGCACGCAAACGCTGCACTTGGGCGGTAATAAAACTTGACTTGAATAAAATCATAGCATTCGCGTGCTTTATCACATCAAGACCTGTGCAGGGAAGCACACATGGACAAACCGAGTTTACTTGACCAACTCCGCAAAGTAGTCGTGCTTATACTACCCCCGTAGCGCGAGCCGAGCACTGCAGCGAGCAAGGCTGGCCCGCAGGGGCGAAGTCAGGATGACGAGCTCGCGCGACCGGCACAGGTATGTGCCGTGAGCGCGATCCCGCAGCGAGCAAAGCGCGCAGAGCAGTCGCCGCGGCGGCGACCCGCGCTCCGGGGAAATGGTTTTGGGCACTATTGCCGAAACAAAAGTGCCACGCCCGTGGGTGCGGGAACCCACTTCATATCCACTTCACGGAACAGCCGATGCTCGGAATCTGCTCTTTGGGCCCCTGACCCATCTCGATGATCTGCTGCATGGCCTCGAACAATTCCCGCTTCGTGCCGGGCCGCGGCGGCGAGGTGCGGCCTTCGTCCAGGCGGCCGCGGTACTGCAGTTCGAGCTTGGCGTTGTAGCCGAAGAAATCCGGTGTGCATACGGCGCCATAGGCGCGCGCGACCTGCTGGGTTTCGTCGTAGAGATAGGGAAATGGAAATTTGTGCGCCTGCGCAAAGCGTTGCATGTTCTCGAAGGAATCCTCGGGATAGGTTCCGACATCGTTCGGCATGATGGCCACGGCTTGCATGCCGAGCGGGGAGAGTTCATTGCACACCGCTACGATGCGATCAATGCAAGCCTTTACGTAGGGACAATGGTTGCAGATGAACATGACGAGTGTGGCCTTCTCTCCGCGGCAATCAGCCAGCGTCCACTCGCGACTGTGCACGCCGCGCAGCCGGAAATCCGGTGCCGGTTTTCCAAATTCACAGAGAGGCGTTTCTTTTGCAGCCATTGGGGCGATATCTTCCATGTGTAGGAGCGGCGATATTCGCCGCGAAGATATCGCGGTCGGGACGACCGCTCCTACGAGAATACCTTGGTTAAGCATAGTACGGCCATGCGGGTTCAGAGGCGGTAAGCGGGGCGGTGGCGACAAGTTCGTGGCCACGGTCGAAAAGACCTGCCCAAAACAGTACACTATTACCCCTTTTTCAGTTCAAACGCAGAGGACCTGCTCATGTCGCGCAACTTCCTGTTCACCTCGGAATCGGTTTCGGAGGGCCATCCGGACAAGATGGCGGACCAGATTTCCGACGCGGTGCTGGATGCCATGCTGGAGCAGGACAAGCATTCGCGCGTGGCCTGCGAAACCCTGGTGAAAACCGGCATGGTCATCATCGCCGGCGAAGTCACCACCAATGCCTGGGTGGACCTCGAGCATCTCGTGCGGCAGGTGGTGAAGGACATCGGCTACACCTCCGAGATGGGTTTCGACTGGGAAACCTGCGCGGTACTGAACGCCA
>JAGWRJ010000065.1 GCA_028869725.1 Alphaproteobacteria bacterium
GGCGCTCGTGATGGGTCGCGACAAGCTAACATGATGCAGCTTTTGATGATCGGAAGAGCACTTGTGCTACTGTTCGTAGCAAATGGTGTCCCAGTCGCGCTGAACAGCATTCTAGGACGTGACTTTTCCCGTTCCATCGACGGCGGGCACCGATTTTTCGACGGTCGACCGCTGCTCGGTACATCCAAGACGCTCCGCGGTCTGTTGGCGTCACTCGTAGCAACCGCCATTTGCGCGCCGTTTCTCGGGATTTCGTGGATCACGGGTGCGCTGTTTGCTCTGTTGGCCATGGCGGGAGACTTATTCAGCAGCTTTCTCAAGCGACGCCTTGGACTGGCGCCTAGCAGCAAAGCGATCGGGCTGGACCAAATTCCCGAGTCCGTGGTGCCCCTGATCGTGTTCGATGCTCAGCTGGGCCTCTCAATGCTCGATATTGTCGTGTGCGTCGTCGCCTTCGTGGCCCTTGAGCTTTCTTTCTCTCCTATCTTCTATTGGCTCGGCTTGAAGAACCGGCCGTACTGAGCCGGTCAGCCGGCGCACAAGCGATGCAACGTGATCTCCGGCAGGCAGTTGAGGCGGACGGGTACGATGCTTGTACCGGCCCCAACGGAGGTGTAGCCAATCATATTATGGTACCGCCATGGCCCGGCACCCATCGAGCGCGGCAAAACCGAATCCAGGATAATCGGAATTGACCCGGGCAGACATATCTGGCCGCCATGAGTATGGCCACTGAGCATGAGATCGAAATCGGCATGGGCTGCCTGCCGGTAGATCTCGGGTGTGTGCGACAAGAGAATCGAGATGCCCTCATGGGGCACGCCTGACAACGCCTTCTCAATATTGTCGACCCGAAAGAAGTGCGCGTCATCGATCCCGACGAGATGGATCGCATCCCCGTCGCGAGAAATCTCCACCGCTTCATTGAGCAGCATCCGGATTCCCATCTCTTCCAGCGCTGGCACCATCCGAACCGAGTCGTGGTTTCCCAGCACGCCATAGATGGGAGAACCGATCACGGAGCGCACGCGTGCCAGCCCTTCAAGGGCGGCGTCGATAGGCCCGAACGTTCTTCCCCTAAAGTCACCTGTCAGGACACAGAGGTCATAGTCCAAGCGCGGGAGCACCTGCATAAGTCGATCCATTGCCCCTTGGCTGATGTCGACATGCAGATCGCTGAGCTGCAGGATCGTAAAACCTGAAAAGGATGCCGGCAGGCCGGGCAACCGCACGTCGTTGTGTCGGATTTGGATGCTGCTGGCATTCCGCTGTCCCCGCGCATAGAGCCCGGTCAATCTCAGTACTAGCCGGATGGCCGAATGGATCGAGTACCAGTTCTCGATGTGAAAGAAATTTATGCCCTGACCAAAGAGTTGAGCCTCGTGATCACGCTCGATCCCAAGCCGCTGGCGCGCATGGACGCGGCCAAGTCGCCGTTCCAATTTGGCAATGGTTGCCAGATCTAAAGCGTCGTCCCGATCCCCCATCCCGCTCCCAATCTGATCGTCTGATTCGACAGAACCAAAGAGGACACGCAGGGGATCACGGCCCCCTTGCGTGCACAAGGGTGCGCGTCAAGGCATTGCAAGCGTTGGCCACCACCTCTCTCTGGGTGCGACGCCACTTGGGGCCAATTTCGCACGGGCTTCGGCTAGTCGTGATGGCCGTGGTCCCGGTGGCCCCCATGGCCCCCGTGAGATTCTCCAGCACGAGACCGACCATGGAAACCGTGCCCGTTTCGGTCGTGACGAAGCCATTGATGCCCACCATCGCGATGCCAAGCATGGCCCTCGTCACGTCTCCAGGGCCGGCCGCCTTCATGAGGCCAACCATGATCTCGACCATGATGGTTCCAGCCGCGCTCATCGCGGCGATCGTACCAATCCCGATTTCCCCAATGATACCCTCGGTCGCGATACCTGTCTTGGCGCCAATGAAACTCATGGCGCCGCCAATGCCGCCAATCGTCGCGGTCATGCCAGCGCCACCAATCGTCGCGATCCCGGAAGATGAAGCCGTCGGTGATATAGACCGAGGGGCCCCAGATGCCTTCGAAATATCCGTAGCATCGCATGGGCGCCGGTAGATCCCACCGGCGGTACCACCAGCAGGGCCGATAGTAGTCGTAATCGCCATTGAACGCGGGAACGCCGATGCCAATTGAGAAATCGACCTGTGCGTCGGCTGGCGCCGCGCTTGCGGCGACGAGAACGCTCATGAGCGTCGCCAGTGCGAGAATTTTGATCTTCGCTTTCATCTCAAGCCTCCATTTGGAGTGTCGCTCTCCGGTAGATTGCGTGCAGGCTCGCGCTGCGTCCTTGAACGCAGCATGAATGAAGAGTCCTTGCAGAGCCTGTTTGAATTGTGGCGAGCGCTGCCATCGTCATGGAATATCAGGGCACAAACGTCGAAAGGGCCCGCAATAGCGCACTGGTCTCAAAGCCAAAAGGGCTAGAGAGGCCATGGAAGGAAGGTTGTCGACGCTAGATTATATTTTCCCAACCCACTTTTCGGATGCCAGTCTAGCTCCCTGGCAATGCTTGCAATTGTGCTGTGGCTGGTCTTCGGCCGGTGCCATCACCTGTTTCTTCAGCGCCGCTGGGGCAATTGCCGCAATCGGCATTCTCACATTTGTTTGGGGTGCCGTCGTCACCTTTCCTATGTGTAAGAACGACAAAACGGAGCACAATAGATCGGCTGCATTGGACTCGCGGCCCCGCGCAATGCACAGATGGCCAGTGCGGCTATGCCCGAGCTCGGCATCTCGCAATGCCCCGCGGCCACTAGGGGAGGTAGGGTGAACGTTCGCGGCAAGTTTCGTATTCGCGTACGGTTCGACGAGACGACCATCCGTCGCGTCTTCGTCGTAAGCCTGTGGCTCAAGGGCGGCTTTGCGCTGACAGAGATCCTCGGCGGAGTAGCCGCCTACCTTCTCACTCAGAAGTTCCTGGTCGGTCTCGCCAACACGATTACGGAGGGCGAACTCAGGGAAGACCCCCACGATCTGGTGGCCAATTACCTCCTACATGGGGCGCAGACCTTCTCGGTCAGCGCACAGCATTTCGCGGCGGTGTATCTCTTCGGTCACGGGCTCATCAAACTGTGGCTCATTGTTGGGCTGCTACGGCGGCGCCTCTGGTACTATCCGACGGCGATGATCGTATTCGGGCTCTTCATCGTCTATCAGCTCTATCGGTTCTACTTTACGCATTCGGTCCTGCTCGTGCTTGTGACGATCGTCGATGTGATTGTCATGGTGCTGACTTGGCACGAATACCGCTATCTTGAAGGTTCGAGCCGCCCCA
>JAGWRJ010000755.1 GCA_028869725.1 Alphaproteobacteria bacterium
CACTTCCACCGAACCTCAGAGACCACGCGACCGTATACGTCTTGAACCCCGACAAAGGCTTCGAGGTGGCCCGCAAGGGTACCAATGGATTCCACGCATTTGTTGCTCGAACCGGCGATGACGCGATGAGGGGGTCTTGGCCCTTAACGGAATATAGAGACGACATTCTCTACCCGATATCCTTTGATAGCGCGGGCGCCAAGGCACAGATGCGAGTCTTCTTCTATATCGCAATGATGCAGGCTAAGGGCACTCCTCCCGAAGAATTAAAAAGGATCATTCAAGACCGCTACAAGAAGGGATATTACAAAGCGCCGGAACGAGCCGGTGTGTCATACATGTTATCTCCAATCCTTCGAACTTACCTAAATCCCGATGAAAACGACAAAGTAGTGACGTCAAGCATTCCACACGTGATGTACTACGCCCCCAATGTATCCAACAAAGAAATGGGCGGAAGATTCGGGAACATGACTGATCCGTTTGTAATTCTCCACGGCGTCCATGGGTATATGATCCAGCTTATTGGTGCGACGGAGAAAGCAGCTATCGATAAGGAAAATGCCGAGATGCTTTCGAGACTCTGCAAAATCAAGGATGTGTGGTGTTTGCCCGCATCGAACGGTCAGTAGAACCACCGATCTGCTGCCGCGCAATCCCGCCACCCTTGTTTGTCGGTCCGATCGACCGTTGCGAGCCGGCAGCTGGGCGCGCCGGGATTGCGCGGTCTTATCGCGGATGGAAGCACACCGGCACATCGCTGATACAGAAGTTCAAGGGAGACGATGATGAGGTTGGTGCGGCTGAAGGCACCGGGAGGCTTGGAGAATCTCAAGCTGGTCGAGGAAGATCATCCCAAACCCAAGACAGGCGAAATTCTTGTCAGGATTCGGGCGTCCTCGTTGAATTTTCACGACAACATGGTCGCGCTAGGGAAGAAACCATGTGCTGACGGCCGCATTCCGCTGTCCGATGGTGCCGGCGATGTGATCGCAGTCGGTGACGGCGTCGACGGCTTCGAGGTCGGAGACGCGGTCGTAAGCACATACTGGCCCTATTGGCTGGGCGGCGATCCGACGCCCGCTACGAAGACAGGTGAGTTGGGAGACGATGTCGACGGCTATGCCCGCGAATGCGTATGTATGCCCGCGCACGGCTTCACGAAGGCGCCGGCGGGCTACACCCATCTTGAGGCGGCTACGCTTACATGCGCTGGCGTTACTGCCTGGAGAGGGTTGGTTGTGAACGGCCGTGTGAAGCCGGGCGATACGGTGCTCGTTCTTGGGACCGGCGCTGTGTCAATCTTTGCGTTGCAATTTGCGAAAGCTGCTGGCGCTCGCGTAATCGCTACTTCCTCCTCCGAGGAAAAACTGCAGAAACTCAAGGGACTCGGGGCCGATTTGCTGATCAACTATAAGACGGTGCCCGGTTGGGGGCAGAAGGCCAAGGATCTGACCGGTGGTCGCGGGGTTGACCACGTGATCGAGGTCGGTGGACCAGCTACCTTTGCGCAGTCGGTAACGGCCTGCCGCATGGGCGGGCATATCGCGCTGATCGGCGTGTTGACTGGTTTTATGGGGGAAGTCTCGGTCCCCGCTCTGTTTTCAAATCAGATCTGTGTCCACGGGGTCTCCATCGGAAGCAGGGCAGACCAACTGGATATGATTCAGGCAATAGAAGCCAGTCAACTGAAGCCGGTAGTCGACCGCAGTTTCCCTTTGCAAGAGATTGGTGCCGCGTTCGAATATTTCGG
>JAGWRJ010000756.1 GCA_028869725.1 Alphaproteobacteria bacterium
AACAGGGCGTCGCACGCATTCGTATCGTGCACCAATGTCGTCGCGCACCGATATCACATTTCGACAGCAACAGAAGGACATGCGGAAGAAGGGCTTGGCCGCGATGCTCACGGGCATCATCTTCTGCAAGCTAGCCACCCGCCCTGAAATGCGGCACCCTGTAGTGGTCTGCAATGCTTTGCGCGCCTTACACAGGGAAGGCCGATCGTGTCACCATCCCCGCAGTCGACCACCGAGCGATTGGCCGGTGTTCTTGTCCTGACGGCGCTTGTTGCCGGTCTGGTGCTCATGAATTCTCCATTCGCGGCGGCCTATCGCTATGTCCATCACGCCATGGTGCATCTGGGGATCGGTGCGCTGATTTCGAACGAACCGGTGATCTTCTGGATCAATGACGGCCTCATGGTGTTCTTCTTCCTGCTTGCAGGTTTGGAGATCAAGTACGAGCTCGCTGAGGGCCATCTTTCGACGGTTAAGCACGCTCTGCTGCCCGCCCTTTGCGCCGCCGCCGGCATGGTCGTGCCCGCCTCGATCTACGGTGCGCTCACCTGGGGCTTGCCGATGGAGTCTCGAGGTTGGGCGATTCCCACGGCTACGGACGTCGTGCTTGCCCTTTCCGTACTTGCCTTGGCCGGCACGCGCGTGCCGTCCGCCTTGCGGGCGTTCCTGATGGCCATTGCAATCTTCGACGATATTGGTGCCGTGGCGATTGTCGGTCTGTTCTATGGAAAAGGTTTCACCCTGTTTCCGCTCCTCGGCGCGGCGGCCGCCGCCCTGATTCTGGCGCTGCTCTGCAAACTGGCTGTCACGCGTGTCTGGCCCTATGCTGCGGTCGGACTTGCATTGTGGCTGTTCCTTCTCAATGCCGGTGTCGAAGCAGCGCTGGCCGGCGTATTTATCGGCCTTGCCGTACCGCTGCGCAAAGGTCCCCATATGCCTTTGCACAAAGTCGCGCGTGAAATCCGGCCCTGGGTGTGGTTCGTCGTCATTCCTGTCTTTGCCTTCTTCAATTCGGGTATCGGTCTGGCTTCGAGCACGCTCGAAGACGTTTTGGCGCCCCAATCGCTTGGCATTGTTCTTGGTCTTGTGCTCGGCAAGCCTCTCGGCATCCTCGGCATCGCCGCAATTGCCGTCAAACTCGGACTCGGGAAGCTTCCGGGTGGGCTGAATTGGCCGCAGGTTTGCGGTGCCGCGCTCATCGCGGGCATTGGATTCACGATGAGTCTCTTTGTGGCGGCCCTGGCATTTTCGAACGCGGCCATGTTGGCGAACGCAAAGCTTGCGATCCTTGTCGCCTCCATCATATCTGCAACAACGGGGTTGGCCGTTCTGCATTTTAGATCCGGAGGGTCCGGCGACTGTGCCGAATCGCCACATGCGAAGGCGGGAAGAGCATGACGATCACGGCCACATTGCGCCTTCTGATCGTAATGGTTTCGTGGTCGGCCTGCTTTCCACTGATCACGCTCGGTCTGGCCCTGGCGCCGGATCTGGCTTTTGCCGCGATGCGGGCCGCGATTGCGGGTGGCGCCCTCCTGCTGATCGGGCTCTTGCTCCGGCGTCCAATAC
Source organism: Alphaproteobacteria bacterium (assembly GCA_028869725.1). Classification (GTDB taxonomy): domain Bacteria; phylum Pseudomonadota; class Alphaproteobacteria; order Micropepsales; family Micropepsaceae; genus Rhizomicrobium. Next base: position 1,570 of record JAGWRJ010000756.1, read on the forward strand.
CGCGCAGCACCGAATGCTGGCTTCTGATCGGCGTGGTTGGTTTCGGCTCGACCAGCCTTGGCTTTTTCGGCATGTTCCATACGGCAGACTATCTCTCGCCAGGGCTTGCGACGGTCATCGCCAACGCCCAGCCGCTGCTCGCGGCGGTCTTGGCCCACATCTTTCTCGGCGAACGCTTGCCGATGCCGGCGAAGATCGGTCTGGCAGTCGGTTTGGGCGGAATCATCGCCGTCGCCTGGTCCTCCATCATTGCCAGCAGAACGCCCGACTACGCGCTCGGATTTGCATATATCGGCGCCGCCGCATTGGGCGTTGCAATCGGAAATATCGCGATCAAGCGCCTAGCGGAGCGCAGTGACGCGGTTATGGCCATGGGCTTCCAGCTTCTGCTCGGGGCCGTTCCGCTGGTGGCAATCTCGTCCGTCACGGAGCGCTGGGCAGCCATTTCGTGGACGCCGCGTTTTGGTCTGGTGCTGCTGTCCCTTTCCCTGTTTGGAACCTCCCTCGCCTTCTGGCTGTGGTTCTCCGCTCTGAAGACCGTCCCGCTCAGCCGGGCCAATGCCTTCACCTTCCTGGTGCCCTTATTTGGGCTCGCGATCGGCGTGGCGGCGTTTCACG
>JAGWRJ010000008.1 GCA_028869725.1 Alphaproteobacteria bacterium
CCAGACGAGTTGAGGGAGCTAGATCGCTACTGAATAAGTTTATAAATGAAGGTCGGTCAATCACTACAAGAAATGAGTCTGTTGATTGGTGCCGACGAGTAAGAATAGTTCTCGCCGATTTATACCGAACCGAAGATAATGCCAAGAAGTTTGATGAGTATGTACATCTCATTTGGCATGAACGAGCCGACTACAAGCTCAAGCTTAGCGATGGTCTAACCTTTTTGGAGTCTCTGGCGAGTCGCATTAGCCACGAGCAGATAAGAATCAACTAATACATTAAGAACCTATGAGCTACGACGAATTGAGATCGCGGATGAGGAAGCAGTCGAAACGCTTCGGCCTGCGAAATGAACGTATCGTACTGCTCTCTACGGTCACTGTTATTGCGTTGTGCTTTTTGATTGCTGGTGGCTTGGTTATCAATTCCCTAAGCAGAGAAGTAGAAGATGAAAAAGTGCTAAAGGAGTCGATGAGGCTCGAACAGGAAAGGACTGAGCCGATACTGCCGCTACCACTAGCCCAAGATAACAAAGAACAAAACTCGACCACAGCGGCCGAAATAGGTAAGGAAGTCAAAAAAGCAATAAAAGAAGTCGTAGACGAAGAGAAGAACAAAAAAAGATGGCAAGAGGAATTCGCTGAGAAGAATTTGGAATTGATTAAGGTGCGGTCGCGATTGCTAATGACACATCGTCTTCTATATGGCGGAGATACAGACCCCGAACATGTTCTCGCTGACGCCCTAAAACAACTAACGGAAGAAGCTGAATGGGATCGTAAGGTAATGGCCGGCGAGAAGATGGAAGGGGAAAATCCGTATATACGGCATATGAGAGAATTGAGAGAATAGCAAGTATTTCATTGGTGTATCTCCTATTGGGCGAATAACTCGGAGCGTTTTTAGATGGCAACCATCGCGTTTACCGGAAAGTCGAAGAAGAGATACAAGTTTACAGTTCATCCGTTGGGAACTGAATTCAAAAGCGTGGGGGCCGTGTATTTCATAACGAGCCGAAAGAAGACTAAATCCGGTAGTTATGTCCATACTCGGATTTATGTTGGAGAAACCGGCGATCTATCCGAGCGGTTTGATAATCATCACAAGGAGAAGTGCTTTAAGAAACATGGGGCTAATTGCATCTGTATTCATCGCGAGGAGGACGAAGACGCGCGGCTCGAAATTGAGCAAGACTTAATTGATCTCTGCGACCCGCCATGCAATGGCTAATCGTGCAGGCGAGAATCGGCAATATGTTGAGCGATACTTTCGGCAACCCGTTTCGGGATATGAGTGCCCGGTCTCCAAGTGTCATCGCCTTTCGGGTAAAGCACGATAAAGCATCCATCGTCAATGGTAAGACCTAGGCTCGTATCTCCATCAATTTCAATTAACCACTTTGGCCGCCAATCGCTCAAAACTGCGGCGACTTCAGAATGGTCCGCTTCACTAGTTTCGATGATAAGTGATTGTTTAGAAAAGGTTTGCATTGTTCGTATTCCTCTGCGGTTAGGTGTTCTGAGATTTGAAGTGGCAAGTCATGCGCCATTTCTAAATACACCGTTCCGAGGATAAGCCAACGACCCAAAACGCCCCCATTTAAGGGGGTTTTTAAGGTTTATGGGTTGCTACATTGGGGGAAAGGTATCAAAATCTGTCAGCCTGGAAAGGCTGACCTACGCCGGCTTCATCCCCTCGCGGCCAGGTGCTAGACTCGAAGCATGCGAAAACTGAAATCGGGAGGCGGCTGGCAGGCGGTTTTTTATACGCTGCGAAAAGGTCGCGAGGTCGGCGGCATCTGGAAGCTGTGGAAGGCGATGCGCTCGAAAAACGCCTGCAAGACCTGTGCTTTAGGCATGGGCGGTCAGGCCGGGGGCATGGTCAACGAGCAAGGGCACTTCCCCGAGGTTTGCAAGAAATCGCTGCAAGCGATGGCCGCCGACATGCAAGGCGGCATCCGCGATAGCTTCTGGAGCACCTACTCGGTCGCCCAGTTGCAGGCCTTTAGCCCGCGCGAATTGGAAAGTTGCGGCCGCATCACCACGCCGGTCTTGCTGGAGCGCGGGCAGCAATACTATCGGCCGATCTCCTGGGACGACGCCCTTTCGCGGTTGGCCGGCAAGCTGAAGCAGGTTCAACCCGACGAAAGCTTCTGGTACTTTAGCGGCCGCAGCTCGAACGAAGCGGCGTTTCTGCTGCAACTCTTCGCCCGGCTGTACGGCACGAACAACGTCAACAATTGCAGCTATTACTGCCACCAGGCCAGCGGCGTCGGGCTCGCTAGCGCCCTGGGCACCGGCACGGCCACGATCGACCTGGCCGATCTCGACGGCGCCGACTTGGTTTTCGTGATCGGCGGCAACCCGGCGAGCAACCATCCGCGGCTCTTGCGCACGTTGATGCAGGTCCGCCGCCGCGGCGGCGAGGTGATCGTCATCAACCCGGTGGTCGAGACGGGGATGGTCAACTTCAGCGTGCCCAGCGACGTGCGGAGCTTGCTGTTCGGCAGCCCGATCGCCAGTCTCTACGTGCAGCCGCACATCGGCGGCGACCTGGCGCTGCTCACCGGCATCGCCAAGCGGATCGACGAGATGCAGGCCAGCGACGTCGAGTTCCTCTCGAACCATTGTGAAGGCTGGCAGAACTATTCGCTGCACCTGCGGAGCCTCGACTGGGACGAAATCGTCAACAAGTCGGGCGTCGCGCGCGAAGAGATCGATCGCGTGGCCGAGCGCTATGCCAAGGCCAAGCACGTCGTGTTCAGTTGGACGATGGGCATCACGCACCACATCCATGGCGTGAACAATGTACAGGCGATCGCCAATCTGGCGCTGATGCGCGGCATGGTCGGCCGGCCGCACTGCGGCCTGTTGCCGATTCGCGGCCACTCGAACGTGCAAGGCATCGGCTCGGTCGGCGTCACGCCCAAGCTCAAGGAAGCGATCTTCGAGCGACTGCAGAATTATTTCCACGTGCAACTGCCGACCCAGCCGGGGCTCGACACGATGGCCTGCATGGAGGCCGCC
>JAGWRJ010000757.1 GCA_028869725.1 Alphaproteobacteria bacterium
CGGAAAATTGACGTTGAGCAGCACATGCCCTGGCTGATGCCAATCAAGCGCAAGCAGCCGGTGCACCAGCTCCGGGCCATGTCGGGCAGCGCATTGCCAGGGCACGTCCCTGCCCAGTTCTGCGTCGAACGCCTGGCTGAGCGCAATGGAGGGAATGCCGAGGGCGGTTCCTTCCATGGCACCGGCGATGGTGCCCGAATAGGTCACGTCATCCGCCAGATTGGCACCCCGGTTCACACCCGAGAGCACGAGGTCGGGCTTGCCGCCTTTCAGGATCTCGGCGCACGCCATCAGTACGCAGTCGGTTGGCGTGCCTGAAATTGCGAACTGTTTGGGACCCACCTCGCGCAGGCGCAGAGGCTGGGCGAGGGTCAGCGAATGCGACGCACCTGACTGCTCGCTCTCCGGCGCCACGATCCAGACATCATCGCTCAGCGCATGGGCGATGGCTTCGGCGATGCGCAGGCCTGGCGCGTGAATTCCATCGTCATTGGTTACCAGGATGCGCATCATCACTCCGTGTCGTGCTGTTGTGGCAGGCGCCGGTCAGTCTGCCCGATCGATGCGCGCAAGCCCGCCCATATAGGGTTTGAGCGCTGCCGGTATCTCGATGGAGCCGTCAGCATTCTGGTAGTTTTCGACGATCGCCACCAGGGCGCGCCCCACCGCCAGTCCCGAACCGTTGAGGGTATGAACAAAGCGGGTCGTCTTGGATGCAGCGGGCCGGTAGCGCATGTTCATGCGACGGGCCTGAAAATCTCCGCAATTGGAGCAGGACGAGATCTCGCGATAGCGTCCCTGCCCGCAGAGCCAGACCTCGATGTCATAGGTTTTGGTTGCGGCAAATCCCATGTCGCCCGTGCATAGCGTGACGACGCGATGCTTGAGCTCCAGCCGCTTTAGCACTTCCTGCGCAGCATCGGTCATGCGCTCGTGCTCGGCTGCAGATTGTTCAGGTGTGGTGATCGAGACCAGTTCGACCTTGGCAAACTGGTGCATGCGGATCATGCCGCGGGTGTCCCGGCCCGCCGCCCCCGCTTCCGAACGAAAGCACGGCGTGTGCGCCGTGAACCGGTAAGGCAACTGCGCTTCATCGAGGATCTCGCCGCCCAGATAATTGGTCAGCGTGACTTCGGCCGTCGGAATGAGCCACAGCCGCAGATCGGAGGGAAATGGGATCTGTGCCGTATCCTCGCCGCGCGCCTCGGCCCGTCCGAGATCACGGTAATGCTCCGCCATGGCCCCGTCGCGCGCGGTGGCAAACAGGTCTTCGGCAAACTTGGGCAGCTGGCCGGTCCCGAACATCGCCTCATCGCGGACCATGAGCGGTGTCGACGTCTCGCAATAGCCGAAGTGCTCGGTGTGCAGATCGAGCATGAAATTGGCCAATGCCCGTTCGAGGCGCGCAAGATGACGTGTGAGATAGACAAAGCGCGATCCGGAAACCTTCGCCGCCCGTTCAAAATCCATCATCCCGAGCAGTTCGCCGAGTTCGAAATGTTCGCGCGGGCGCGCCAGTCCTGCTGCCGGCAACACACCGGCGGGCTCGAAGGCTCGCGCGGCAACCGCGACATTAGCGGTCTCGTCCACGCCATCCGGCACCTCGACGGCCGGCAAGTTGGGCCATTTGGCAAGTTCCGCACGCAGCGCGCTCTCGAGCTGGCGCTCAAGTTCCTCGCCACGCTGGATGGCCGTCTTCAGTCCGGCCACCTCATCCATGAGGGTCGCAGCCAGGGCTTCGTCCCGGGCCTGCTTGGCCTTGCCGATGGCCTTGGAAGCATCATTGCGCCGCGCCTGCTTGGCCTGCAGATCCATCAGCAGCGTGCGCAGGGCAGCGTCGCGCGCGAGCAGCTCTGCTGCGATACCCGCGCCATCGAGCCCGCGCCGGTTGAGGCCGGCGATGAACGCGCTGGCATCCTCGCGAATGGCCTTGATGTCGTGCATGGGCAAACGTCCTCAGATCTGTCCTGTTCATGACCGGCCAGAGGGGCCATCGACAAGCAAAATTTTTATTGCGCCGCCTCGAGCGCGGCTGGCCCCGGGACAGAGCCACCTCACGCC
>JAGWRJ010000758.1 GCA_028869725.1 Alphaproteobacteria bacterium
ACTACGAGGTGCTGCAGCAATTGACCGAGAGCCAGCAGGAGCGATTGGTCCAAAAGAGCCACCTGAAGGAAGCGCGGGCTGCGGTTGCAGCCATTGTCGAAACGCGGGGTCAGACCAATGCCGAGTATCGCCGGACGCTATTCGGCGATCTGGCCGAGGCCAAGCGAAAGGCCGCCGGCTTTGCCGCAGACCTGGCGAAAGCCGAGGAGCGCACAAAACTGCAGCAACTGACTGCGCCTGTTGCCGGCATCGTCCAGCAGCTGTCCGTGCATACCGTGGGTGGCGTGGTTACTCCCGCGCAGTCGCTGGCGGTCATCGTGCCCAGCGGCAGCCAGCTTGAAATCGAGGCCATGGTGAATAATCGCGACGTCGGTTTCGTTCACGCGGGCGACGACGTGGCGATCAAGGTCGATACGTTTGACTTTACCCGATATGGACTGTTGCACGGCAAGGTGTTGAGCGTCTCGTCCGATGCCATCGTTCGCGATAGCTCCGGCGACAAGTCGGGCGAGAAGGATACCGGCGCTACGACATCGAGCAGCGAACCGAAAGGCCAGGAGCTCACCTACGCTGCGCGGATTTCGGTTGATCGGACCCAGATGCAGGTTGAAGACAAGAAGGTGAACCTCTCGCCGGGAATGGCTGTGACCGCTGAGATCAAGACGGGATCAAGACGGATTATCAGCTATCTGTTGTCGCCACTGACGAGATACAAACAAGAGAGCATGCGCGAGCGATAGGCTTTGTCGGGCTGCGTTCGCCAGCGTGACCGGCGATGATTGCGCCGGCTTCCGCCCGGTCCAGCGAACCAACTCGCTGTGACATGGCTCGATCGATAGTGCCAGACGTCATTGCTCCGATCGAGGCGCTTCCGGCGCGGCGCGGGGATCGCGTGCCGCCTGGTTTGTTGCAGGTGGCTTGATTGTGGACGGCTTCCTGCGAGGCTTCATAGGGGCAGCCGCTATCGAAGGTGGCGCTGGTTGGTCCAGGCTCGGTTTTGGTGGACTGCGGCCTGCGGCGGGGGGTGGTACCGCGCGCGGTGCTGGCCCAATACTTGCCGTCGTATGCGAGGGCGAAATTGGGCTTGCCGGCAATCCGGCTGACGCGGGTGGAAGGGATGCCGTGCGGGTGGCATTTGGCACCGCGTTTCGCACGGTCGGGCGCGACCGATGCCTCCAGTGATGCCAGGTCTGGAATGTCAGGCCAGCCGATGCTGAGGCAAACATGGACGGGGCGGATTGCGACACAACACGGCCGATCACCGATGGTCCTGACGCCCCTCTAAGATTTCGAGCCGTGACAACATCGGTCAACCAGACCGGCATCGCCGGGTCCACGTCCGACGTGGATTTCAAAGCGGATGCGCCGCCTTCATCTTGAGCCGAGCGATCACTGTCGGCCCTCGTGAGAGCTTGATTTCCGTTTTGTGCGTCCTGGGTTTTCGGTTGTGTTGGGTTGGCGTTGGCGAAAGATTGCTCGCCTGCGGGGTTCGTCGGGCTCCTAGGCGAAAGAAGTGGAGCAGCCGACAAGGTCGCGGCCTGCTTTTGCCGCGCGCTCGGGACGTCGACCGCCGGCTTCATCGCCCAGGTTTCGTCTTGATGGCTCGACGAATTTGACGCGGCCTTGCCATCGCGTGGCGGACCGCTGGAAGCCGCTACAGGCAGGTTCAGCACAGGAAGGGTGTGGCCCTGCGAAGCAGCAGGTGGCTTCAGGTCCGCAAGGTCTCGCGGCGGAGGTCCCAGAAAGTCGGCAGGGATTGGTGGCGGGTTTTCGAACCCGAACGAAGGATCGTTCAGGACAAGCGTGGGCCGCGCGATATATTCGAGTTCGTCCGGCAATGGCGGCGGCACGTCGTAATCCATTCTCACGAACTTTGCCGGCAATGTGGTCGCGACACCCATTTGCGCGAGAAGACGGCTCGCCTCGGCGGCGTGAGGCCCGTTCGGATACCGCTCCAGATAGGACCAGTAAGCGACAGCCTCCTTTGACTGGCAGGTCCGTTCCCATGTGATGGACTCGCGGCGCGCCGCAAGCAATGCGCGAACCCGCCTGGTCAAGGGATCTTGCCAATAGTCGGCGAGAAAATCGGCGTAAGCATCGAACGTGTCGCGTAGCAGCGCGATCATGTAGGCGTTTTGGGCGCCGAGGGCTCGCATGGACTGCAAACGAAGTTGAGCAGTGTCCGATACGGCCTCGTCCGGCTCAGCTCCCGGAGCACGTTCGCGGAATTGGAATGACGTTTCGATCCTGGAGGCGTCCCAGGGGACCTGCCCCCCCGCAGTCAATTCGCTGACGCGCAGGCGCACCCGGTCAAAGAGGTTGGCAGGTTTGAGGCCCGCCTCGCCGACCATCTCAGCGAGCGCCCTGGCATAAGGCCCAAAGCTGCCGCCGATATCGCGCACCGCAGTTCCTGGCGCCGTGCTGAATGCGATCAGCATGTTGGTCTCTGGCTCGGTCCAGGCCAGCCCACCGGCCTGGCCCGCCACGACGAACGGGCCCGGCCTGCCCGCATCGAGAACGATAAATGTTGATTGCGGCTTCAAAGCCGAGAGCGCATGCATCAGTTTGGAGAGCGGCAAGGTCCGCGCCGGTATGCCGGTGACATCAGACATGTCAGTGCCGAGAGGAATGAGATAATTCTCCCCCGCAAGCTGAACTGCGTAGCCGGCGAAGTAGACGAAGACGACTGCGCCTGGCCCTGCATTTGCGACCTTGCTGGTAAAGCTGCGGACGGCATCGCGCAGCAGGTTCTGGTCAAGATCGCGCGCCCCCGTGATGTCAAAGCCGGACGACTGCAATGCTTGGGAGACCAACGCCGCGTCGTTGACGGCAGTCCCCAGTGGCTGGGCCTTGTAGGCAGCGTTGCCGATAACGAGCGCCAGCCTTTTCTCGGATGCTGCGGCGCCGGCCTGGGGCGCGAGCAGACAGGCCACAATTGCAAAGGCAGAAAATATTTTAAAGGCGCGCTTCATATCACCAGCATCTCAGACCAATCGGCTGGAGGTACCCAGCTTGCCAGGGCAGTTATCCGGAGAGGATAAGCAACCGGCCGCCACCTTCCATACCATGGCAGAAGGGAAATTTCGCTGCCTTTGCAGGCATGACACCCAGCCTGCGCCAGGAAGGGCCGCTCAAAGACCGTCGCGGACTTACGGGATCAACCCGGAAATGAACCCTAGACGTGCTGCTGGGTGACGGCGACTGGCGCGGCAATCTGCGCGAGTTGGGCGCTGGTCAGACTGGCCACTGGCGTTCCGCCGTCATTAAGCGCCGATGAAGGAAATGCCGCCGCCATGTGTTGAGAGAACAAGGCGACCTGCTGGTTCAAGGCGCTGGTGCCGGGATCCTGCATGATCTGCGCCTGCAGATTGCCTTCCTGACCTGCAGTTACGGGCGGGTCATAGAGAATCGTGCCACCCTTGCCGTCACTGGCGAAGCTGAAATTCGCCAACGCGTAAGTTCCGTTGAAATCAAGCGCTGCGGTGTTCGTGCCATCGGTGACCGTCAGCAGGCCGTTGGAATAACTGTCGTGGATGTTGTTGAAGTTGATGCCCTTCAGATCAATCTGGTCGGAGCCCGCCAGCGTACCATCACCGGTAAAGCCGAAAATCACCCCGTCGAATGTGGACGGTTGATCCAGCTGCAGCATGCCGGTCGAGCTCGCGAAGGTAACGGATGACGAATTGGCCGCGCCAAGCTCGAGCGTGGCGCCGGCGCCAATGGTTGCCGATCCGCTTGGCCCGGACAGCGCATTCGCGATCTGGAGCGTGGTGCCGGGCGCAACATAGATACCGATGACGCCGTCGCTGTTGAGGTCCTGATTAAAGACGTTCTCAAAGCGCTCGAGCGCGGTGCTTTCTCCGGTGATTGCCCCGCCGGTAACATTGCCG
>JAGWRJ010000759.1 GCA_028869725.1 Alphaproteobacteria bacterium
GGCGCCACGGGCGGCGTGGTCAATGTCATCAGCGCCAAGGCAGACCCGTCGGCCTTCTACGGTCATCTCCAGGCGTCGTATGGCAACTATGATGCCACGGAGCTCAAGGGCTTCCTCAACGTTCCGCTCGTCAGTGACAAGCTTGCGCTGCGGATCGCGGGCGACTGGACACGCCACGGAGGCTATACCACCAACGTCCTGAACCACAGCCATGTCGACAATCAGGATGTCTATTCTCTACGCAGTTCCTTGCGCTGGACGCCGACCGCGCGGACCACGATCGACATCGTCGGGCAGGTTACGAAGGAAAACGACAACCGGCTGCGGTCGCAGAAGCAGCTGTGCCATAGCGATCCGACGGGTGTTCTGGGCTGCCTTCCCGATTACCTGACCAATGAACCGGTAAATCTCAACTCCAACCTGGCGACGATCGTATCCTCGGTTCAGGGCCTCAATGCCGCCTTCTCGGGAACGCCGCTGGCCGGAATTGGCAATGCACTTGGCATCTTTGATCTGACGACCGCGCCGACTCTTCCGGCCGGCTACACCGATCCGGCTGGAGCGCGCCAGATCGCGACCGATTTCAATCCCCTCTACCGTGCGCAGGACATGTACCTGTCGGGTGAGTGGAAACAGTCCTGGTCGAGCTGGCTTGACTCCACCCTGGTGCTGGGTACCGATCACAATTCGATCTGGAGCCGCGAAAGCTACAACAACGTTCCCGGCCTGCCGCTCAATCAGGCGCGCCTTGCCGTTGCCGAGCAGACCTTCCTCGGGATCATCAGCAATCCGGCCTTTGGCGGAAGTCCGACCTATGCGTCCTTCTATGCGCCCTTCTTCCTGAGCCATCCGGGCATGCTGCCGACCTCGGCACCGGGCAATCTTGGCATCATCGGCGGTAACATCCAGGGGTACTCGCCGAACGTATCCGCCTTCGACCAGTCAGACGGGCAGGCATCGCAATATTCCGCCGAGCTGCGCTTCAACACGCACTTCAGCGGTCCCGTCAATGCGATGCTGGCGGGCTACTATCTGCACACCCATACGACCGGCGACTATTACGTCAATGCCAACACGCTTGATTATCCTGGCATCATTCTGGGTGGTCTCAGCGGCCTTGGCGTTCCGGCCTGCCATACCAGTGGCTGTATCTACGGACCAAGCTACTATCACTCAAACGGCATGTCTGACACCCTGACGTCAAAGGCGATCTTTGGCGAAGTCTATTACACGGCCATTCCTGACCTGCTCAAATTCACCGCCGGCCTGCGCTGGACGCAGGATCAGAAAGCGCAGCAGGTGCGTGTGGCTCTTTATAGTGGTCTGATCCCGATCGGCACCACGGATGAGAACACTGCCATCGCTGCGCTCGCCAATGCGGGGCAGGTTGACTATGACCCGCTACGGCCGGGCGATCAGCCGATCGAGGTCCAGAACCAGACCTACAGCAAGTGGACGGGTCGCTTCGTGGCCAATTACACGCCCAAGCTGAGCTTCACGGATGCGACGCTCATCTATGCGTCGTACGCGCGTGGCTACAAGGCAGGCGGTTTCAACCCCGGCGTGCCGGCAGGTCTCTTTGGTGTGCAGACGAGCTACAAGCCCGAAAGCATCGACGCTTATGAGTTGGGTACGAAGAACACTGCGCTGGATGGCACACTGCAGGCCAATGCGGATATCTGGTACTACAACTATACCGGGCTGCAGGTGTCAAAGATCGTCGACAACACGTCGGTGAACGAGAACATCAATGCGCAGCTTTATGGTCTCGAAGGCCAGTTCATCTGGGCACCGAGCAATGCCTGGCAGTTCAACCTGAACCTTTCCCAGACCAACACCAGCATCGGCAATACCGGGATCGTCGATCCGCGTAATCCGACTGACGGCTACAAGAACGCTCTGCTCATCAAGGACGCGACACCTTCGGCAACCGGTGGGTCGAACTGCGTACTTTACTATAACGGTGCTGCGCCTGGCAGCCTGCCCAATATCGGCGGACTGTTCTTCGCGCCTGCGACCGGAGTGGGCGGTCTTGCCAGCCAGGGCATCCCGTACGCCGCCTATGGCAGCTGCATGAATCCCAGTACGCTGGTGGCGCCCGGTGTGACCTATGGCCAGGCACTTGCTGCACAGGGCTTTGCCACCACCGATCCGAGCGTCCACGGTACGTATGAAGGTGTGCCGACAAATCTGAAGGGCAAGAACCTGCAGAACACGCCGTCCTTCACGGTCAGCGTCGGTGCCCAGTACACCATGCCATTGAAGAACGATTATCGTCTTGTCAGCCGGGTCGACTATTACTGGCAGACCTCAATGTACGGAACCGTCTTCAACGATGCGGCAGATCGCATTCCGGGCTGGGGCCAGATGGACGCGCAGGTGCAGCTCAACTCCCCGGACGACAGCTGGTATGTGCGCGGTTTCGTGAAAAACCTGCTCGACAGCAACAACATGACGGGCATGTATGTGACCAGCCCCTCATCAGGTCTGTACACCAACGTGTTCTATGGTGCGCCGCGAACCTATGGCATCGCGATCGGCACGAATTTCTAAATCTGTCTGACCTCTCCGAAGGGGGGGCGCCGGCATCGCGGCGCCCCTTTTTTTTGGCCTGACTGGACCAGCACGCCCAAGAAATAACATAAATATTTGTGTATTTCCCCTGCGACACGTCCGGCCCGGCTGTGGTGAACCGGCGCAACATTCCTGCAACACTGTCCGAAGATACGAACCGGCCCGCTTGTCGCACCCTTGCGGGCTCGCGGGCCTTTGCTCACTCTTCCATCGCTAACATGGGCCTAAGGGCGTCCGCAGCAAGTAAACGGCGCCTTCGGTATCAAAGGAATAGAAATACCAAAATTACGAAACACAGGGGGAGCACGCCATGTCGGGATTTGGTACACGGACCGCCCAGTCCGCCGCGTTTGTCTCAGTCTTGCTTCTAACCACTGCACTTGCCGCACCGGCCTTCGCCCAGATCGAA
>JAGWRJ010000760.1 GCA_028869725.1 Alphaproteobacteria bacterium
ACTTGTGCATGCTGCGGAACTTGGCGCCATACTCAAACGTGGAGAGATGACCGCCGGCGTGCCAGCGGAATGCACCCGAGCCCTGGAGGCCGATGTTGATCTGCTCCTCGTGGCCCGGATTGAGGCGGGTTCCTGTGAAGACATAGTTCTGGGGAGAGTTGATCTCATCGAAACATGCCGGAGCCCACTGCGGCAGGTGATAATTCGTGGTCGCGCTTTGGTTGAAATGGCACGCGCTGGTAGTGGCGATGTTCTTGAAGTTGCCTGACTCGAAAGGATTGTCGCCAAAGTAGCCGGTTCCGATAGCGGCGCTCCACGAGTACCAGGTATTGGTCAGTACATGCGTGCCGCTGAGCTCAAGGCTGCCCGAATAGATCCGGGCATCTTCAGCCTGGTTGTAGTAACCCGGCGGCGTGTTGCAAGGCCCGGTTGTGGTTCCATTACCCGTGGAGCCGCTGCAGCCAGTGTTGCCGGGAACCAGCAACTGAACGCCTGGCGTGTTGTCGTTAAGCGAGTAAACGGATTTGTCGCCGCTGTCGCGCATGTAGGTGTATAGATAGCGCAAAAAAATTGTGGAGCCCGGCTTGACGCGGTAATCCAGGCTGCCGCCCAATCCCCAGCGGGGGCGGTGGAACATGTACGTGCGAATATCCATGGCGTCATCCCAGACCGCGGTTTGGCCGTTGCCCAGGGTGGCCATGTCCGGCGTCGGCTCGACGTCGTTGATGCCGGTGCCATCGAAGTCATACTCGGCGCCGACCACGAAGCCGAGCTTCTTGCTGGCCCCAAAGCGCCTGCTCCACGTGCCGTACATCTGCGCGTTGGGACGACCATTTTCAATGGGAGTGTAGCCGCCCATGGCCGTGATTTGGTAGGTCGGAGTGTCGCTCGCGGTCTTGGTGACGAGATTGATAGAGCCGCCAATGCCGTCGCCGTCCATGTTGGCCGATAGGGTCTTGCTCACGGTGACCGAATCCACGATACCGGTGGGAACAGAGAAAAAATCAAATTCGCGGATTCCGGGATCCTGAGAAGGCATGTTAAAGCCATCGACGGTGGTATTGGTAAGGCGGGGCTCACCTCCGCGCACTGCCACAAAATTGTCCTGGCCTTCGTTGCGTGTCAGCGAGACGCTTGCCATGCGGCTGATCGCGTCCCCCAGGTTGCGGTCTGGCAGGCTGGTGATGGTCTGGGTGGGCATCACCTGAATGAGGTTGTCCGCGGCGCGCTCTTCATTCACCGCCTCCACTTCAGCCGAAGCGCTTCCGGCCGTCACCAGCACGCTCTGTTTTTGCGATTCTACCTGGAGTTGCAGGCTCACTGTAGTCGATTCCCCCGAATTGACGGTGACGGTTTTCGTCATATGCTCGAAGCCGAGGTAGCTGACGGAAATCGTGTAGTCGCCGGGTTGCAGTCCACTAAAGAAAAAGCGGCCCTGTTCGTCGGTGGAAATAATCATGTGTTTGTCGGGAATCGATACCTGCGCCCCTCTCAATACGGCGCTGGCCGGATCCATTAGCGTTCCAGAAATGGATCCGGCCTGGTTTTGTGCCGGGGCCCCGGTTGCAAATGCGCAGAGCAGGAATAGGGTCACAATGCTGGCGCATTTGCGCAGCAGGACTGGTGGTTCTGTCATGGCTTCTCTCTTTCTTGAATGCTTGTATTGCCCATTTCGCGGAGACGAGAACTTCCGCAAATACGAAAGTTGAAGCGAATTACTGGCAACGCACGCTGGACTGGCGTGTCGGATTGCACGCATGTAGCATGTAGAGGCACTCTGCTCACGCGCAGCAGCTGTTCGTGGGCGACAGTGATCAGGTGTTTTACAGTTTTAATCTAGGGCACGAGTTTTCTGTAGAGATGAATGCGAAGTTACTGCATTATGAAATGTCGTGGCAGTTGTGCAAATGTGGCGTGGATCGCACAGGCGACTTGTTCCCAATTGCGGATTCGCTTGAGAGTGGGCCTAGTGCTTGCATAGGGTGCTGATGGGGAGAGAGTTCGCTGCACTCGCACGGCACATTGGCGGAGCTAGCTGGCGGGTTCTAAGCGGACTCCATTTTTGCCGTCGGCCGCCGTTGACGGCAAGAGCAGAGGTCAAGAGCCTGACTGAGACAACGAATTGGCCTGATTCCGGGGAACTCATTGGTCGATTTCACTGTGTGCTACGTAAACCACAGGTCGGATGATGGATGCAGAGCTCAATGCAAGAAAGCTTTGGTGGCGGCGGTGGGGACAAGCCTCCCTATCATCGGTTGAGCAAACGACCACCGAATCAGCTGCTGCTGGTCCAATCCGCTGTGGAGCTAGAGTCACGTTGCTAAACGGCACCAAGCTTGTCCCACAAAAATAGGCACGCAGTCTTGCCGAAAAACTCGCATTGCTCTTTGTCCTTTCATGTATCTGATTTGGCATCAGGCCGCTAAGGCTTTCATGCCGTGTCTATCAATACAAGGCGGAAGTCTTGCCAAATACATCTTCGCGAGTTCAAAACGAACCGTCTACTTCGATTGCCTTATGCCGTTGCTAAAGAGCGAGCCAGAGTCTCAGAAATGTAGTCTTGCGAGGAAAAACTCAGCGCGCGTTGAGCAGGATCTGGACGCGAGTATCTTTAGGGAAATCGATCTGGTGCCCGCGGGCGATCCAGCGAAAGTAGATTGACTTCGATGCGGCGTAGACTGCGAATGTGTGCAGCAGGACGGCGTTGGCCGAGCTCATGACCGCGACGCGCGCGGCAAAGCCAAACCCGTTGCTGTCCACTCCGCTGTGAACCGGGTTCGAGGTGGCATCGCCATCAAAGGCCGACGTGGCCAGGACACTGAGAGCTAGTGGG
>JAGWRJ010000761.1 GCA_028869725.1 Alphaproteobacteria bacterium
ATGGTTACGCATGCCCTGGGTCCCGGCGAGCACCGTGTAATCATAGGACATGGCGATTACCCGTGACCGCGCATCATCGAAATATTGACCATTGACCCGTCCCAGACCGCAAACGAGCCCGTCAGCCGGGGTCTTCTCGATCAGCTCGCGCATCGGCCGCCGTCGCAGCTGGCCGGCGATGACGAGGCTGCCATATTCCGTGAAGCTGTCCGGATCGCACAGATCCTCGATGTTTTCGCGAGCGGTGCGCTGTCCGCTCTGCCTTCGGCGGGCAACGGCCTGCGGCCTTGCCGCATCCTGCGTCAGCTCCTTGCGTGTAAAGAGTTCTTCGAGGTCCGGACGGATGCGATCAAGATCGGTTTCATCCGCCGTGCTTGCGCCCACATCCGCGAGCTCGGCTTCTTCGATATAGGCGAGCAGATCACCCTGAAACACGGTCTGCCCCGGCTCGACCAGAACGCCGCGCAAATAGCCGCTTGCTGGTGCGAGCACGGGATGCTCCATTTTCATCGCTTCTAGAACCAGAACTGTCTGGCCCTTGAACACCGCAGCATCGCGTTCGGCACTCAGCACCACGACGCTACCCTGAAGCGGCGCACTGATGGCAGTTGTTCCGACAGGCGCGGTGCGGATGTGGGCCTGCTGCGACTGCTCGGCAAAGAGGACTGCTAGAGGATCGGTGGATGATGGCGGCGTCTCCTGCGGAACGGCTGCCAGTAATGCGCCCATGTGGGTGTCGACAAACTGGGTATTGATGTTGAGATCGCGCACCATCGGATGGGCGAGCAGGGCTCGCAGGAAAGGCATATTGGTCGTCACGCCCTCGATGGTGAATTCGCGCAGTGCCCGCAGCGCCTTGGCGATCACGTCCTCGAATTTGCCGGAGCTACAGTGGACGATAAGTTTGGCAAGCAGGGCGTCATAGCGCGTGCTGGTATGGTAGCCCGTATAGCCCATCCCATCGACGCGCACACCTGGCCCTGCCGCCGGTTCATAGCGGGTGATCACACCGCTTTCGGGGCGGGCCGTACCGTCTGGCTGCATACTTTCCATGTTGATACGGACCTGCAACGCTATGCCGGACGGGCTTACGCGCTCCGGAGCGTGCAGGCCCAGTTCGTGCAACCGCCGTCCCGAGGCGATCTCAAGCTGCAGGCGAACAAGGTCCAGCCCCATGACTTCTTCGGTGACCGTGTGCTCGACCTGCAGGCGGGCATTCGCTTCGATGAATGCGAAGCGCTCCTGATCGGCCTGAACCAGAAACTCTATGGTACCAAGGTTGGAGTACCGGGCCGCCCGTCCAAGACGCACGGCTGCATCCAGTATCTGGGCGCGCAGCGCCGTACCAAGCCCCAGCGCCGGAGCGATTTCGATCAGCTTTTGACGCTGGCGCTGAAGCGAGCATTCGCGGTCTCCGAGGTGCACAAGGTCGGTGCCATCACCGGCGATCTGGACCTCGATATGGCGGGCGTGCGGCAGAAATTCTTCGGCGTAAAGTGCCGGATCGCCAAATGCAGCCTTGGCCTCCGAGGCACAGCGCGCATAGGCCTCGGCCAGTTCGGCGCGGGCGCGGACGGGACGCATGCCCCGTCCGCCGCCGCCGGCCACGGCCTTGAGCATGATCGCCCCCCCGGGACCAAGACTGTCCAGGAACGCCTCAGCCTCTTGTGGCGACACGGGGCCGGTTCCGCGCAGCACTGGAACATGGGCCTCTTGCGCCAGCGTTCGGGCCCGGGCCTTGTCGCCGAACAGTGCCAACATGTCCGCCGTCGGCCCGACAAAGGTGAGGCCCGCATCGGCGCAGGCCGCGGCCAGGGCGCTGTTTTCCGCGAGAAAGCCGTAACCCGGATGAAGCCCGTCGCAGCCGCTGCCTCTGGCCGCGGCGATCACCGCCGCGATGTCGAGATAGGCTTTGGGGCCGGCTTCCGGTAGGGCAACTTTACGCTCGGCCAGGCGGACATGCAGACTGTCGGCTTCATCCCGTGCGTAGGCGGCGACCGTGGAGATCCCCATCTCGGCGGCACTGCGCGCAATGCGCACGGCAATTTCGCCACGATTTGCAATGAACAGGGTGCGGATGACAGCCATGAGGGACCTTCCGGTAGCGGATCAGGCTCAGGTTAGGGGCAAGGGAAGGTCTCGCCAAGTCGGGCGGATCGCGGGA
>JAGWRJ010000762.1 GCA_028869725.1 Alphaproteobacteria bacterium
CAGCGCCGCCGCCGCTGCACCGAGGTGATCACTTCGATCTGCGGTGAATGATCAATCATAGCCACGATCCTACTCCTAACCCTTATGGGTGGTGGATCGTGTCCGGGGATTTAGGGGGCCGCTTCACCGATGCAATCGTGCGCGACTGCGGCGCGTCCGATCCAATCGACGTCGACGCTTTGCAGCATCAGGTCCAGCACCTACCGGCGGAAACCCTGCTGTTTCTGCTTGGCAGCCGTTACTGCGAGACCGATCTCCTGTCCAACGATGCCTGGCGCCTCTTCGGACATACACCACTGGGCTGGTCCCGGGTGCAAGCAGTCTGCGACTTCGTGCACGGCCATCTGACGTTCGGGTACGAGAATTCGCGGGCCACGAGAACCGCGCGTGAAGCCTATATCGAGCGCGACGGCGTTTGCCGCGACTTCGCGCATCTGGCGATTGCGTTCTGCCGCTGCCTGAACATACCAGCGCGCTATTGCACCGGCTACATCACCGACATCGGCCTTCCACCACCCTATGCGTCGATGGATTTTGCCGCGTGGATGGAGGTCTATTTGGGCGGCCGATGGCACACCTTTGATCCAAGGAACAATGCCGCGCGGATCGGGAGGGTTCTTATCGCGTACGGCCGTGACGCCGCCGATGTGCCACTGACACACATCTTCGGTCCCGGCACCTTGTCAGGTTTTCGCGTGTGGGCGGAAGAAGCAAGCGTTGAGCAAATGCCGATAACCGATAGAAGCCATAACGGGTAAAGGTTACAGTGGTAGACACCGAGCGCGGGTGACAGACACATGACTCTGGAACTGGCGGCGTCAAACGACGACCGGGCCTTGGTGATCCGGGACCACCTCCTGCTGCTGGTTCGACGTGCTGGCACGCTAAAGGTCCAGCACGATCTTGTGCGTACGATTAGTTTCGAACAGCCGCCCTGGGTTGTACATCACTGGACACCATTCAATGACCTGCAACCGGGAGAAGCATCCTCACCGGGCTATCGCCACGCTGTGGAGCGGCAGCGCTCCACTCTCGATTTACCGTATGGCCTCGAGGTGTGGCACGACAAACTGGTGCTCAGAGTGCTTTGGGCTGACGATGGGCGCTCGCGGGTCGAATGCTTCGTCCGTGGTCCCTGGGAGGACCTGGCACTCACACTCTGACCGTACGGGGTGACGATCGGAGGACCGCGGTCGCCCCAAAGGTGCGACCAGCCGCACGGCCGCGAATGCCAGAACCCGCGAGGCCGAGGTCGCCATCATCGCCACCGCCAGGAAGCTCGTCGTCACCCTCAACGCCATGCTCGCCTCGGGCACCGACTACCGCCGCGCAGCAGTCGTCTGATTACAGTTGCCGGCAAACCCGGGGCGGTTCAAGCAGCGCGGCGCCGCGGGATCAAGCAGGCTCACGGTGGTGTTCGCGTCCGGTTGGCACTGTCGCCGTTAGGATGGCGACTATCTTCTCGCAGTGACGTCCGCATACGACACCTCGTGCCGCCCAAGGCGG
>JAGWRJ010000763.1 GCA_028869725.1 Alphaproteobacteria bacterium
CAGCTCAGGTTTGAAAGCGCGCGCTTCAATGACGATCTCAATCAGCAGAAGCTCGGTTCGGCGCTGACCCTCGATCTGCGTGCAAGCTGGCGTCTGCGTCCGCGCTGGAATGCCTATGTGGCCGTCGACAATGCGACCGATGCCCGTATCGCCTATCAGGTGGATTCGCCCGGGATCGATCTTTATGCGGCGCCCCGGCGCATCATGGTCGGTGTCAGCTACGAGCCCCGGATCTGAGCACGTTGCCTGCAACCCCGCTGCGCATCCTGAACCGGCAACGCCGCGTCAAGCCTTCGGTGCTGCCCGCCGGCAGCTCAATCACGGCGCAGCTTTCTCTGCGCGGCGGATCTTCCGCGCCAGCTGAGTGGCATTGCTCCAGGCAGGTCTTCCCGCGACATGGGTGCGCAGGTAATTGGCCACGTCGCCAATCTGGGCGTCCGAGAGGATGTTCGCGAAGGCCGGCATGAACGCACCGCCATGCGGAGGCGGCAGTGGAAGGCCGTTCCTCAGGATCTGGATGACGTTACGCGGCGAAGCCTCCTGAAGTGTCGTCGATGCCGCAAGTGACGGCCAGCGTCCTTCCGCGATGGTCGCATTGGCCCCGTGGCAGTTGGCGCAGACGCCAGAGACAATGGCCACAGCGGTGGGATTTGCGGCTGGTGCTGACAGGGCAGGATGAGGTTGCGGGGTCTGCGGCATCAAGGAGGCGATATAGACGGAGATCGCCTGCACATCTTCAGGTGTCGCCCGCGCCAGTGCAGTGGTGACTTCGCGCATGGGGCCGGCTGCAGCACCGTGGTGACGGTCGAGACCCGTGGTGAGGTAGGTCTCAAGCTGACGCTCAGTCCAACGCACCGGCGCAGGTGATCGCGCATTGAGTGCAGGTGCCGTCCAGCCCTGCGCCGTGCCGCCGCTTAACGCTGCATCACTGGACTGGCCTTCAAGCAGGGTGCGCGGTGCATGACAGGCGCCGCAATGGGCCAGCGCGTCCACAAGATAGCGTCCCCGATTCCAGGTGGAAGATTGATGCGGGTCAGCCGTAACGGGGGATTTGTCGAGGAAGAGAATATTCCATCCCGTCATCAGCATGCGGATGTTGAACGGAAAGGAGAGGCTGTCATGCGGAGCCTCCTGGTGCACGGGCCTGCGCGTCATCAGATAGGCATAGAGCGCGTCAAGGTCGCCGGTGCTCAATCTCGCAAAATACGTATAGGGGAAGGCTGGATACAGATGCGCGCCGTTGCGGTCGATGCCGTCGCGCATGGCGCGTATGAACGCAGCCTGAGACCAGGTGCCAATGCCGGAGACGGGATCCGGCGTGATGTTGTCCGAATAGATGACACCGAACGGCGTCTGAAGCGCCAGGCCTCCGGCAAGTGCTTGCCCGTTCGGCGCGGTGTGGCATGAGGCACAATTGCCTACCGCTGCAAGCTCACGGCCCCGTTCGACCATGGCCGGGTCGAAGCTCGTGCGTGCGGGTGGCGTAATCGCGGCGATCTCTGGAAAGGTGCCCATGACATAGCCCGCAGCGACACCAGCCGCGATCACCAGGATCAGAACGACCAGAAGGGTCGTACCCACACGTTTCGCCGTCATAAAACCCCCCGCGCCAATTGGCGCCAAGCATCGCGCGTCTTAGGTCCGCTGTCAGCCCGAAGAGGCGGACACAGCTTGCGTCCGACTTTGGTCCGCGACCCGCCCTGATCCATAAATCAAACTGAGCCTCGAGTCACGGCCTGTGATGCCAGTGCGGGGCAAAACCGCGAGCCCTGCTCCTGCAGCAGCACGCCAATCCGCCATAAAAATCAAATAATTATTGGCTTACTTGGTGGCATCGGAACTTTGGGGGTGCAGGCTACGCAGACCCGGAGCATTTGTAACTTGTGATCACACAAAATTCGTGCTTGCCTGATCGTGAGGCCGGGGTGTCTCGCGAGCAGAGCGGCGCCGGGGTCAGGTTTGCGCGCCCAAGGACGGCGGCTACGGGTTCGAAGA
>JAGWRJ010000764.1 GCA_028869725.1 Alphaproteobacteria bacterium
AGGGCGTATCGCGCGCAAGCCAGCCCATCGGCTTCTGGTTTTTCTTCCTGCTTTATTTCGGCGGTGGCCTGTACGTGGCGATCTATGCGCTGGGCCTGCTGACGGGTCAGCGCGGGTCTTTGCCGCCTTAGAGTCGGCGCCTGAAGCCAGCGCCGACTTCACGCGCACCGCCTCGGCAAAGACCGACAGTGGCTGGTAACGAGCATAGCGTCCGCACATGCCGCCATGCTGCTCCCGGATCCTGGCGGCTGTCATCTTGCGCGTACCTTCCCTGAGCCTTCTCAGGCCACCGACTCTGCTAGGCTTGATTTCCGTTCACCAATCAATGCCCGATGATCCCTCCCTCCTCCCACGGTGGCCGCCGGCCCGGCGCGGGGCGCAAGCCCGGCTCCGGCAGCTATGGCGAACCCACGCAGCCGCTGCGGGTACCGCACAGTCAGGTGCCGACGGTGCTGGCGTATCTGGAACGCTGGCGGGCCGGAACGATTCTGCCGCTGGAGCCCGGTACCGCGGTGGCTCGCGATCCCTTGCCCCTGACCTCGGTTCCCGGAACCTCGGGCCCGATCCGCTTCAGCGCGGCCGTGCCCGCCGGCTTTCCCAGTCCGGCCGATGACTATGTGCAGGAGTGCATCGATCTCAACCGCCACCTGATCCGGCAGGGTCATGAGGCCGCCACCTTCATCCTGCGCGTCGAGGGCTGGTCGATGCTTGGCGCCGGCATCCACGACGGCGACGAGATCGTGGTCGATCGGGCGCTGAGCCCGGCTGAGGGCCGGATCGTGGTCGCGGTCGTCAACGGCCAGTTGACGATCAAGCGCCTGCGCTTCCGCGAAGGCAAGCCGGTGCTGATCGCCGAGAACCCGCACTTTGCCGATCGCACCTTCGCCGAGGGCGAGGTCCTCGAGATCTGGGGCGTGGTCACCCGGGTGTTGCACAAGGTCTGAGGGGCATCGCCTCGGCAGGACCAGAGGATCCGGAGTCATGCAGCGCCGCATCGCCCTCGTCGACGTCAACAACTTCTATGTCTCCTGCGAGCGGGTATTCCGGCCCGACCTCGAAGGCAAGCCGGTCGTGGTGCTGTCCAACAACGATGGCTGCGTGGTCGCCCGCTCGGCGGAAGTGAAAGCACTCGGTGTTCCGATGGGCCTGCCCTGGTTCCAGATGAAGGAACTGGCGCGTGAGCATCGGATCCTCGCCTTCTCGTCGAACTACACCCTGTATGGCGATCTGTCGGCGCGCGTGATGTCGGTGCTGGGCCAGTTCGCACCGGATCAGGAGGTCTACTCGATCGATGAATCCTTTCTCGACTTCACCCGGCAGCCGCATCTGGACCTGACGACGACAGGTCATTGCATTCGTGAGCGGGTGAAGCAGTGGGTCGGCGTCCCGGTCTCGGTCGGCATCGGATCGACCAAGACGCTGGCCAAGCTGGCCAACCACGTGGCCAAGAGGCGTGCCGGCTGGAACGGCGTGTGCGATCTCGGCACCCTGCCCGGGTCCGATCTCGAAGCTGATATGACTTTCGCCGTCAAGCGTGCAGGGGGTTGGGTGTCGTTACATGAGCGTTTCGATGAATTCCCTGGAGGCGACGCAGCCAGTACGACCGACGGTGGCTCAAGCTGATATGCGCGGGTTGGATACCGCAGTACTGGGATCCGTCATGCGGGCCTGCCTCGATCTCTTCACGCGAGTCAGCGGTGCTGCATGCTGTCGCCTAGCCTCGTCGAGGGTTGCCCACCACACCGGGCTGCGTCGTCTGCAGGGAACTCGTGCTGTCTCCTGAAATGAAGGGGGTGGGATCGTGGTCAGACAGCCACGGGCAGAGGGGTCAGGCGCGCGATATCCCAGATGAAGCCCGCCAGTTCGCGCGCCACGGCGACGATGGCGACGTTGGGATGCTTGCCGTGCAGGGTGAGGCGGCGATACCGGCCACACAGGCGCAGTTGCGCATCCCAGGCGCGATCGACGATGGGCTTGGCAAGCGCTTCATGGCGCACCTGGATGATCCGGCTGACCTTGGCCGGATAGCGGTACGACCAAGCGGCCTCGATCAGGAGCTTGCGCGCATAGCCATTGCCAGTCTTGGCGATGCCGCCCAGCCGGCGTGTGCCGCCGGAGCTGTGTTCGCTGGGCGTCAGGCCGAGCCAAGCCATCAGCTGGCGGGGGCGCTCAAAGCGCCCGAGGTCGCCGATTTCGGCGAGGATCCCCAGCGCGGCGGTGAACTGCACCCCGCGCAAGGCTTGCAGTGCCTGCAACACCGGATGGAAGCGCCACTGCGGCGCTGCTTCGCGCAACGCCGTCTCCAGGCGTGCGCATTGGGCAATCCGGTCTTCGATCGCGCGCCGGTGTTCCTCGAAGGCCATCTGCGACCACGGCGCCGGGAAGACGAACTCCGACAACCAGCGCCGATGCGCCGGCCCCCAGTTGGCGGTGCCGGTGTAGCGCACGCCGTGCATGAGCAGGAACGACTTCAGCCGCTGCCGGGCCTGGCGCAGATCCTGCTTGGCCGCGCCCCACGCCCGCACCAGATCGCGCAAGGCCTCATCCTCGACATCCGGCACATGCACGCTCGCCAGATCATTCATGCGCAGCGCCTTGACCAGCATGATCGCATCGCGCCGATCGGTCTTGACCCGATCCCCCGGCTTACGGGCGATCAGCGACGGCGCGCACACCGTGCACGCAAAACCCTTCTTCGTCAGATGCCGGTATAGCCCGTAGCCACAAGGCCCTGCTTCGTACACCCACACCACCCGCGCGCCCTTGGACTGCATCCGCATGCACACCTTGTCCATGTCGCACTCGCGTACACCCACGTTGCCCAGCACCTGGACCTCGCCCATGTCGACCGAGTACGCGGCCACGATGCTGTCCTTGTGCACATCCAGACCGACAAACACAGTGCTATCGTTTTTCATGCTGACCTCCGCGGTGAATACCGTTGATGAGCGTAGCGTTGCCTCGCTCCTGCGGCTCTGGCTTCCGGCCAACCCGCGTCTTGAGCCTCCGCGGAGGTCAGCGCACCACCAGGCGAAAGTCATGCTGTCTCTGCTGGCCAGCATCGAGTTACGCGAGGTCTGGGGCGTGGGCCGCAAGACGGCGATGAAGCTCGCCGAGCAGGGCATCCGCTCGGTGGCGGATCTCCGGACCGCCGATCCGCGTCGCATCGGTGAGCGCTACAGCGTGGTCATGGAGCGCACCGTGCGCGAGCTGCGCGGTGAATCCTGCATCGATCTGGAAGACGACGCACCACCCAGGCAGCAGATCATTGCCAGTCGCTCGTTTGGCGCGCCGGTATGGACCGAGGCGGAGCTGGCGGAAAGTCTGCGCGCCTACATGGGCCGTGCGGCCGAGAAGCTGCGCCGTCAGCACAGCGTAGCCGGGCGCGTCGGGGTGTGGCTCGAGACCAACCGGCATCGATTGCAGGATGCGCAGTACCACCCCAGCGGGACCTTGCCGCTGCCGGCGCCGAGCGATGACACGGCTGTGCTCACGCAGGCGGCGATGGCGGTTCTGCATCATCTCTACCGGGACGGCTTTCGCTATGTCAAAGCCGGGGTGATGCTGCTGGAACTCGGGGACCGTGGCGTTGAACAGGGGCAACTGTTCGCGGACGCGCACTCCGCATCGGAACCTGGGCACAGCGCGCTGATGACCACACTGGATCGGATCAATGCGAAGTGGGGCAAGGGCACGCTGGGGATCGGCAGTGCCGGACTGCAGTCACCGCGGCGCTGGACCATGAAGCGCGGCACGATGACGCCGGCGTACACGACGCGCTGGAGCGATCTGGCAATCGTGAAGGCTTGACGGTGCGCAACAGGCCAGTGGCGCGGCTGATCGACGTAGGCGTATTTCATTTCCTCTGCGGAGACGCTCATCGACCATCCGTTCAGCGTTTCGCTCACGGAGCCCATGCAGTGACGCCCAACAAGGCGATTCAATCCGGCGCAAAGTGCCGGCACGCGCCAAGGCCAAACTGCGAGCTGCCGCCGAAGACCACATGGCCGCAATCGGCAGCCAACCGGAGTGTGTGAAAGCCTACTTCCGCGACCCGCATGTCCGCTATGCCGCTTGATACTATTCAAGGGCCCGATCTATAGGCGCAGGCGCCAGTCCTCGTCTACGGCGACGTTCTCGGTCGATGCCGACTGGGCTCATCCTCCTGGGCAGGCCGCGAATGACGCCCAAGCGATCCAGCACGCGCGTGACGCCCGTGCCCGAGATGGCTCGCTCGACTTCGATGCCCACCGACTCATGCGTGGCATCGTCACCCAGCGCATTTCAGGGCTCGGCATGCCATTCCTTGTGGTTGCGGGGAGGTACTAGTGCGGAGGCCGTTCGAGTGGAGCCCCTTTTTTTGCCAGCATTTCACGCAAGTCTTCCAACTCTTTCCAAATTGCGATCGCTTGGTCGCAATCCTCCTGCGCTGCCTGATGATCTCCTTGCATGCGCCGTGCGGCGCATCGGGCGGAGTATGCTTTCGCCAGATGATCCAGCGTGTCGGTGAACACCTCGTCCGAACGCATCTTCAGATGCTCCAAAAATGCGATTGCCCGGTCGTAATCCTCCAACGCCGCTTGATTATTTCCTTGCATGCTCCGTTCGTCGCCGCGATCGAGGTATAGCTTCGCCAGATAATCCTGCATGACGGGCGCTAGCACCTTGTCCAGAGGCTTTTTCAGATACTCCCAAATTGCGATTGCGAGGTCATAATCCTCCAACGCCGCTTGATTATTTCCTTGCATGCTCTTCCGTGTGAGGCCGCGAGAGAAGTATTCTTTCGCTAGGCTGTCCTGCATGTCGGGCGTGAAAACCTTGTCCGGGCGCTTTTTCAGATGCTCCCAAATTGCGATTGCACGATTATAATCCTCCAACGCCGCTTGATCATTTCCTTGCATGCGCTGTGCGTAGCCCCTACTAGAGCTAACCTTGGCCGCTTTGTGCTGCATGTCGGGCGTGAAATCCTCACCCAGGGCAAGTTGCAATTCCCACAGGCTGGCGAGCGCGTCGCCATAATGCATCGCCGCCGATGCATGGGCTCCAACCTCGACCTCGGCATTGGCTGTTTCAAACAGCATATCTATCCATATATCTAGAAAATGCAGATGATCTTTGTCCAGACAAATTACGTGTGAAATGTTCGGTTTCTGTAGAGATGGAACATCGCAATCCGTGTCGTTTTTTTCATGGACCCCATCATCGACGGTGGGATCCATGGAAAACCTCAGCCAGGATCCGTAGAATCCCAGCGCTGCTGTAAGCAGTCCCAAGGCATCGGCATGGTGCGAGTCGCGCGCCTCATTACTCGCACGGTCGCGCAATTCGTTGATGAGGTCAAAGGACGCCTGTACGGATCGCTCATCACGCCAGTCGGTGGGTGCCAATGGATCCAGGAGATCGACCACACCATCAAGATGTAGCGCCACCCAGTCGAGTTCCGCGCTGCGCGCGTCGTCGGGTCTGCTTAGCGCAGACACATCCTCGAGTAGTTGCTCCACGAGGCGCCGCACCGTGTTCGCATAACCCTCCGGCTCCAGGCTGCGCACCACCTCATCCAGCCCCTTGATGCCCAGCCGGTAGCGCACATCGTCCTCACGTCGCCAAGTACCGAGCAAGGACTTGAGCAGGTACAGGCAGCTCGCCAGCCGCGGCGTGACGCGCGGCGTCCCTTCGACGAACAGGCTCAGCAAGGTGAGCGGCAAGCCGCGCCACGGCTGGCGCACCAGCACCGACAGGCGTTGCTGGTGCAGCTCGAAGGCGCGCTCGGTGATGGCCAGCACGTGCAGGGTGCGCTGCATCAGGTCGGCCTGCGCCGTGTTGTCATAGCGCTGCAGGATCGCC
The DNA here is from genome assembly GCA_028869725.1 of Alphaproteobacteria bacterium. GTDB lineage: Bacteria > Pseudomonadota > Alphaproteobacteria > Micropepsales > Micropepsaceae > Rhizomicrobium. The sequence goes on from JAGWRJ010000764.1 coordinate 5,845, forward strand.
CGCAGGTATTGCGGGATCAGCTTTTCGGGCTGCGGCAGGTTCTGCACCGCCTCGGCAGGCAGATCGCCGTCAGCCAGACGATCGACCAGGAAGCGCAGATACAGGAAGCGCCCATCGCTGGCCTGGAGCAGATGCTCCATCAGGTCCGGGAAGCTAACCTCGCCCTCACTTTTGAGACGATCCAGGACCTTCGTGAGGGCGGATTTCGCGTAGGTCCGCATCAAGTCCACGTAGTCCTTATCGTCCAGCCCGATCTCGCGGCCGCTGGCCCCCTGCAGGGGGGCGAGCTTGGGTTGCAGCCAGGCAGGTAGTTCGGCCTGTGGCCGCGAGGTCAGCAGCACAAAGACCTCGGCCGGCAAGTCGTCCGGGCCGGGCAGGTAGTCGGCAATGCTTGGGTCTTCTTGCGCCAGTTCATCCAGTCCGTCGATGACCACCAGCAGCGGACGGCGCCCGAGCGTCTGGAAGGCGCCAAGAAAAGCGGCGAACGCCTGCGGCCCGGGGTGCTCCAGGTCGAGCGAGGGCAGCGGCTTGTTCTGCGCCTGCAGTCCGTAGGCCATCTTCAAGCGCTCGCGCAACTGCTCGGCGAACTGCGCCAGATGGAACTGGTATTCGCGGCGGATGTAGAACACCGCCACCGCCAGGCCGGCGTCGAGCTCCTCGTTCTTGTAGATGTCGCGGTGCCGGGGATCGAGTCCGCGCACGAAGGTCGATTTGCCGACATGGGATGGCGCGCGCAGCCAGTACACGCCGCCCCGACCGCTCTCGCGCCGGGATTCGATGAACGCCTGCAGCGGATGGCGCAGGTAGCCGGGCGACAGGTAGCTGCGCTCGACCGACTGCTCCTCGAGCATGTCCGCGATATCCTGCGGCAGCGCATCGGCGTCGAAGCCAGCGACGGCTTCGACCGCACGCGCCGGATGGGCCGCGTCGAAGCAGGCGCGCAGGGTGTCGTCGCGCACCAGGCTGATCTTGTAGGCATGGCCGCGCTCGTAGTTCAGCAGCCTAGAGTCGGGCACCTGCTTGCGCGCGTTGGTACTGTCGTAAAGGAAGATTTCCGACTTGCCGCAGACCTGGCAGCGCCGCGCGCTGAGGAACGGCGACAGGTCCAGCGTCCAGTCGGCGCCTTGCAGGTGCAGCGGCTGCGCGACGTCCAGCGCATGGCCTTGTGCATGCATGTCATCCAACACGACTTGCGCGCCCATGAGCGGCCGGCCGGTGGCGTCCTGCAGCGTCAAGCCTTCCCAGAGTTGCGCATAGGGCCGCAGCAGCCCATGTAGGCTGCCATTGGAATTTTCGAGAAAGCGTTCCAAGTCTTCCATCATCTGGCTCAGGTCGGCGCCGCGCACCCCGTGGCCGATCACCTTGTTGCGCCACTGGACGGTCTCGGCGATCCATTGGCCGAAGGCGGTCTTCCGGTTCGGTATGCGCCGCCACATCTTGGCCAGCGGCGCCACCGGCAGCTCGGGCTCGACGCCGAGCACCTGGGCCGCCCAGCCATCGGCCAGGCGTACCCAGTCGCCCATCGACAGCGGCTTGCCGAACAGTTCGTCGACGACCTCGGCCTTTTGCGCGTCGCTGCCCCATTCGCGCAGCGCGCTGCCCAGCACCAGCGCGGAGAAGCGGGCGAGCAGTTCGCTCAGGTCCTTGAGCACCAGTCCGGCCGCGTCGATCTGCCCGTTGCGCAGCAGCCCTTGCAGCAGCTCATAGGTGTGCGCGATCGGCGCCGGCCAGGCGTTGAAGATGTCTTTTACCCACGCGTCCGGTTTGGCCAATGTCCGCGCCTTCTGGGCGAAAGCGTCTTCGACCGCGGCCAGCGGGTCGGGAAGGTCTGCCGGGCGGGGCGCGTCAAATTTTTCTTCACAATCCGAGCATTCCCAAATTTTGGATTTGGCCTTCCAGGTGGTACGGGCGCTGCCGCAGTGCGGACAGATCGGCTTGTCTTCGGACATGTTCTTCTCGCCTTGATTCACTCGGATTTGGGGGCTTTATCGAAATACCAGGCCAGCCAATAGCCCAGCACTCCACCGGCAAGACTGCCCAGGAACACGACCAGGTCCCAGTGCTCGACCAGTCGCACCAGGGGCTCGATCACCGCGGGCGAAGCATGGGCGGTCTCGGCTAGCCACACGCGCAGATCCGGGATGCTGCCGGGCAGCCCACTCTGCGAGACAATGTCCAGCAATTCGTGGCCGACGAGAAAGCCAGCCACCGCGCCGGAAATGCGACCGATCCACTTGGTGCGTCGGGCCTTGAGCAGTTCGGCAATGTCGTGGGTGGGTAAGCGGTAACTGGGCGGCGTTCTTCCGTCTCGCGATGCCATCTGGACAATGACACTCCGGTTCAACGATCGGAGCAGAAGCGATGTCAGGTATCCGGCGGCAGCGGCGAAACTTGGAAGGGTGGCGCGCGCTGTTGGCGCGGTTTGCATGCAGTGGCCAGACGGTGACGGCGTTCTGCCAGCACGAGTCGGTCAGTGTGGCGAGCTTCTACCGCTGGCGATCGCTGCTGGGCCCAAGGTCGGCCGGCGACCACGTGCCGGTGGCCGGCGCGTTGCCGCCTGAGCCGGCCGGGTTTGTCGATCTGGGTCCGCTGATCGCGACGGAGTCATCACGGCCGCCCGTTGAACTGCACCTCGATCTGGGTGGAGGCCTGATGCTGCACCTGGTGCGTCGCTGATGTTCTTTCCGGAGGGTCAGATCCGCGTGCAGCTGTATGGCGAGCCGGTGGACATGCGCAAGTCGTTCGACGGGTTGTCGGCGCTGGCCATGCACGGCATGGGTCAGGATCCGCTGAGCGGCCAGTTGTTCGTGTTCATCAACCGGCGTGCCACCCAGATCAAGGTGCTGTACTTCGATCGCAGCGGTTTTTGCGTGTGGACCAAGCGTCTGGAGGCGGGCCGGTTCCTCAGCGACTGGCGGGTGGTGCGCTCGCGCGAGATGGATTGGACCGCGCTGAAGCTGCTGCTCGAAGGCATCGAGCCGGGGCGCCAACGCAAGCGTTATCGGCTCGGAAAATAGTCATCCAAACAGACGTAAAAACGGCCATCCATGTCGATGATTCTGGTAAAATATCGGCATGCAGAACGCGGCCCCATCCAGCACGCCGAGCAGCGCGGATGCGGCCTCGCTGAGCGTGCCGCAATGGATGGCTCTGCTGCAATCCAGGGATGCCGCCATCCAGGCGCTGCAGCACCAGCTCGACTGGTTCAAACGCCAGTTGTTCGGCCAGAAGAGCGAGCGCTTCGCGCCGCTGCCCGATCCGACCCAACTGCACCTGGGCGAGATGATGCCGCTGCCGGCCACGCCGGCGGCGGAGTCGCAACGTGCGGTACCCGCCCACACACGGCGCATCGCCCAGCGCGACCTGGCTGCCGGCAGCGACACGCTTCCCTTTTTCGACGAGGCCCGGGTACCGATCGAGACCATCCGCGTGCCCGATGCCGCCACGGCCGGGTTGGCGGCAGACCAGTTCGAGGTGATCGGCGAGAAGGCCAGCTACCGCTTGGCGCAGCGGCCAGGCAGCTTCGTGGTGCTGAAGTATCTGCGCCCGGTGACCAAGCGCCGCGACACCCAGGTGATCAGCTGCCCGCCGGCGCCGGTCGGCGTCCTCGCGGGCAGCCGCGCCGACGTCAGCTTGTGCGCCGGGCTGCTGGTCGACAAGTTCGCCTATCACCTGCCGCTGTACCGCCAGCACCAGCGGCTGGCCGATGCCGGGATCACGGTCAGCCGGCCGTGGCTGACCCAGCTGGCGCAGCAGGTCATCGCGCTGCTGGAGCCGATCCACGAGGCCCAGCTCGACGCCATCCGCGCGGGCCGGGTGATCGCCATGGACGAGACGCCGATCAAGGCCGGTCGCCGTGTCGAGGGCAAGGCCTCCGGCAAGAAGCATCCGGGCGGGATGAAGACCGGCTACTTCTGGCCGGTCTATGGCGAACACGACGAGGTCTGCTTCCCGTTCTTCCCCTCGCGCGCCCAGGTCCACGTGGAAAAACTGCTGGGGTTGTCGCGGGCCGCGGGCAGCGTGCTGCTCTCCGATGGCTATGCGGCCTACGCCAGCTACGCGAAGAAGACCGGTCTGACCCACGCGCAATGCTGGGCGCACACGCGGCGCGAATTCTTCGAGGCGCAAACGGCCGAGCCCGAGGGCGCTGGCGCGGCACTGGCGCAGATCGGCGCGCTGTACGCAGTCGAGGAGCAGATCCGCGATTCCAAGCTGACCGGTGAGGCCAAACGCCTGCATCGGCTGACCCACAGCAAACCGCAGGTCGAGGTGTTCTTCGACTGGGTCGAGCGCCAGTTCCAGCGTCAGGGTCTGTGGCCCAGCAACCCCTTCACCAAAGCGCTGGCCTATGCGCGCGAACGCCGACGGGGCCTGGAGGTCTTCCTCGCCGATCCGGACGTGCCGATCGACACCAACCATCTGGAACGCGCGCTGCGGGCGATACCCATGGGTCGCAAGAACTGGAATTTTTGCTGGACCGAACTCGGTGCCAGGCACGTCGGCATCGTGCAGAGCCTGATCGTCACCTGCCGTCTGCACGGCATCGATCCCTACATCTATCTGGTCGATGTGCTGCAGCGCGTCGGCCAGCATCCCGCCTCGCGGGTCGCCGAACTCACCCCGCGCCAGTGGAAGCTGCACTTCGCCGACCAGCCGCTGCGCTCGGACCTGTACGCCATCGATGCCGGGTAGGCAACAACGCCGCTGAGTTACCGCTTACGTGGGTGGTCTGCTCCAGAAACCGCTGCCGCTGCGCAATCTTGAACACCTCCTGGCTGCGCTCGTAGAACGCATTGTGCAGGCTGATCTGACTGATCATGGGGAAGTAGAAGTACCGGCGGAACTCCACGGTGCGTTCGTACACGTCCTCGAGATCATGGATTTCATGGCGTTTGTCTTTCTGACTGCGCGTGGCGGGCAGCCATTCGGTCTGCGCGAGCAGCCACAGGTGATTGTGCAAACTGGCAACGAACAGCGGCACATAGGTATTGGCACCGGTGCCCGGGATGAAATCCTTGAAGAATCCCGACGCCGCGTCTTCTTCGGTGGCGATGACGCTGGCGGCTCCTTCAGGCGCCAGGACATGACAGAGGTAGGGGAAGGGCTGTAGAACGCTCGACTCCAGCAGCCGGGATTTGGGCCGATAGTCGCTGGTCTGACGATGGCTGAACCGGATGCCCAGTTCCAGCAGTGTCTCTTCGTCCGCGCGCCCTTGAACGCGCGCCAGTGAGTACATCAACAGCCGATGCGGTTGCAGGCCAGCCTTTTGCGCCCAAGTCTGCGGCAGCAGGGCCTTCGCGACCTCGATCAGCCGCAGCGCAGTCAAGGGTGGAGGGGGTGGAGGGGTAGTGACATCATCTCTGTCTCGCTGGTTGCCATTCGGGTGAGTGTCATCCTTTTCGGCCCGCTGGTTGGCATGCGAGAGAAAATAGTTGCCCTCCAGGACAACCAACGCGGGCAGGCCGTCGCCAGTTGCTATGTAATGCCAACTCAGATCGAGGATCGCCACGCCGGTGCGAAACAGGAACAGCCGGGCGTTGCAGAACTGCAGGTCGATCTCGTCTCGTCCGCAGCGCTCCCGCGCTGCCTTTTGCAGGTAAAGACCCCACAGACGAGACTTGAGTTGTAACTTTTCGTCTTGACTTTTGGAAAGGATCCGGCGGCCTTCCTTGCTTAGGCGCAAACTGACGCAGACCTTGTCCTCCGTGTCCTCCGTATCCTCCTTGGCATCCTTGGCATCCTTGGCATGATTGCCCATGCCATCGGTTCCCAGAATCTGCCGGGCATAGGGATAAAAATCATCCAGCGCCATGCCTTTGCCGCTGAAGGGCACCCACAGGTCGGCTTCCTTATCGGGCTGTTGCCAAGATAGCTGCAGGCGCTTGGGCAGATCGGCTGCGCGCATCGCCTGCGCCTGTTTGGCGTGTCTGTGCAGGGTGGCTTCGACTTTCTCGATCGATCCGAACTCGAGATCGAGGTGAAAAAGACCATGGATGGCGTGATCGTCCAGGAGAAATAAGGGCTGTGCAGAAGCCTTGTGAAGTTGATCGGTATCGGACATGGGTGTGTCAGGTCCTTTGTGTGTGAGGTAGTTTTGCTACTGCGCCGACAGGCCCATGGTCAGGGCCATGCCAGCGTGGAGCGGTCTTCGTGGAGTATCGCGAACTGATCCATGGCTTCCTTCTCGAGGCTGCCGTGGATCAGATGCACGATGCAGGTCTGCAGCGTCGTCGCCGGAAACACCGCGCCCAGTGCCTCGGGCATGCCCTTCAGGCCATCGATTACCGCGATCCGGAGTTCGTTGACCCCGCGCGTCATCAGCTCGTTGAACCCCTGCATCCATCCGGGTTGGGCGCCGCCTGTTGATTGGTCCTTGCGTGGCACGGTTTTCACAATCGCCTCGTGTTGTCCTGGCTCGAAGTCGTCTGCTCCCGTTCGGATTCATGCATGCTCCCCGCGCCCAAGGGCATGTCGAGTCCCGAAACCACCTCTTCGCGCTGCAGCGTTTCGGCCATGGCTTCGATGGGCTGGCGGTAGGTAGTGACCGCGCGCTGCGCATGCGCCTGCGCCTCGCTGAGCAGCGCCTCGGCGACTCGACGCACCGCGGGGTCTTCGCGCCAGCGCTCGTTGGCGGCGAACTGGGTGTAGTCGATCGGCGGCAGATTCGGGTCCAGCGCCCATTGCGCCGCGGCCCGCAGCGCCAGGTGCGTTGCATGCTCGATGTCGTTGCTGGCGCCGCTGTCGGGGTCGGCACCGTCATCACCGCCCAATTGCTGTTGCGCCGCGCGTCCGGCGAGCATCACGGCCAGCTCGTCGAGCACACGCGCGCGGGTGTGCTTGACGAAGCCATCGTCCTCGCGATCGAACACGGTGAAGCCCAGCATGTGTTGACGCGGCACGATGCTGACTTGCTCGATGCGGCGCTGCGGAAACAGGGCCCTCGAAACCACGGCATGCCCGGCCTCGTGCAGCGCGGTCAGGCGTTTGTCCGCCGCGCTCAACGCGCGGCTGCTGCGCGGGCCGAAGCGCTCGGTGGTGATGATCTCGCGCATGAATGCCGTATCCACCTCGGCGCGACCTTCGCGCAGCAGCGCATAAGCCGCTTCATTGCGCACCGACTCCAGGGCCGCGCCGCTGAGACCGGTGGTGGCATCGAGCAAGGCTTCCACGTCCAGGGACTGGCCACCGGGCAACGCCTGGTAGCGTGTGATGAATCCGCGCCGGGCTTCGCGGTCGAGCATCGGCACTTCCACGTGCAGGCCCAGCCGCCCCGGTCGCAACAGCGCCGGATCGA
>JAGWRJ010000765.1 GCA_028869725.1 Alphaproteobacteria bacterium
CGAAAAGGGGCTGCCATCTGTCACGAAAGCTTCGTAAAACTGTGATGCAGGTGGCATGGCTCAGCCATCCTTATCCGGCCACATGGTCCGGCCGATCGGGGACGCCAATGGCGGGGCGCTGGCTGCACGAACGCCCAGGGGGGAGCCGCGACGGACGCCAAGGGCGTGGTTTGGACGGGAACAAGGATCCATGGTCAGCATGGCAGTGCCGGAACGCGCGCAGCGCGCAGATCGCCATCGCGCGAAGGGAGCCCTCAGCACTGTCGGCACAGGCTGCAGGAAGATGCGTTGCGTGACATCTGTGCACGCAAGGGCAGGTTTTCCTCTCACAATCGCGGGCGAAGGCCACGCCACAGTGCCCGAATGTGGTACCACCGCGTCCTGGCGGAAGGCCGGCGTGCTTCGCGTACGTAGCAGCTGGGTGCGCCTGTTCGGCAGCAAACGGGGTCTTATATGAACGACATGCGTCCGGTCGACAGCGCAGTACGCATCGATATTCGCAATCTCGAGTTCTTTTACGGTGCAACCCGCGCGCTGAAGGGCATCACGCTGCCGCTGCACGACCGGAAGGTCACGGCCTTTATAGGTCCCTCCGGATGCGGCAAGTCCACCCTGCTTCGTGTTCTGAACCGCATCTACGAACTTTACCCCAATCAACGGGCCACCGGTGAGGTCCTCCTGGACGGCCGCAACATCCTTCTGCCGGATGAGGACGTCAACCTGCTGCGCGCACGCGTGGGTATGGTGTTCCAGAAGCCGACACCCTTTCCGATGACGATCTATGACAACATCGCGTTCGGTATAAATCTCTACGAACGGCTACCGCGCAGCGAACTGTCCGATCGCATCGAACATGCCTTGCGCAAGGCTGCGCTGTGGGACGAGGTAAAGGACAAGCTCAACCAGTCGGGCCTGTCACTCTCCGGCGGACAGCAGCAGCGTCTGTGCATCGCCCGGACCGTCGCGACCAAGCCCGAAGTGATCCTGCTCGATGAACCGGCTTCGGCGCTGGATCCGATTTCGACCGCGAAGATCGAAGAGCTGATCGATGAGCTTTCTGCCGAGTACACGATCGTAATCGTGACGCACAACATGCAGCAGGCAAGCCGTGTCTCCGACTATACCGCCTTCATGTTCCTGGGCGAACTGATCGAGTTCGGGGAGACCGACAAACTGTTTACCTCACCGCAGAACAAGCGCACCGAAGAATACATTACCGGTCGCTTCGGTTAAGTCCGCATCCGTATTGCAGCTTCAGCCGGGCTCGTTGACCGACGTCCCTTTGGGGGAGCGCCCGCCACGGACAAGATGGATGAAAAGGCTGAAGACCAGGCTCACGGCCATGTTCAGCAGGAGCGCTGACAGGGCCGCGTAACAGGGCACGGTTACGCCTGCGATGTGCAGGGGATAGATCGAGCTTTTGAAGTGAAGGCTAAAGGCCATTGCGGTGCCGGCGCCGATGCCGGTGACCCAGCCCACAAGCAGCGCTAAAGGCTCGAGCAACCGGGTGTAGAGTGCGAGCAATACGGCAGGCAGGGTCTGGATGATCCAGATGCCACCCAGTAACTGCAGCTGGATCGCATAGGTGTGTGGCAAGGCGAGCGCAAAGGCCAGCGCACCTACTTTGACGGCGAGAGAGGTCCATTTGGCGATCAGGCCCTCGCGTAACCCGGAGCAGGTCGGATCGACGAACTCCTTCCACAGATTGCGCGTGAACAGATTGCCACAGGCAATCGACATGATCGCTGCGGGTACCAGGGCGCCGATCGCGATGGCCGCAAATGCCACGCCAACAAACCAGTCCGGAAAACTCTTCAGGAACAGGGCGGGGACAGCAAAATTGGCCCCGAACTGGCGAAAGCCCGAGGCGAATTCCGACATGTGGTTCACGCCTGCAGCAAGGGCCATGTAGCCCAGAAGGGCAATCAGGCCCAATGCCAGCGAATAGGCGGGAAGGATCACGGCATTGCGCCGTATCACCTTCTGGCTTGAAGAGGAAAGTACGCCGGTAATCGCGTGGGGATAGAGAAAAAGCGCAACCGCAGATCCCAGGGCCAGCGTGGCGTAGGCGCTTTGTCCGCCCCAGTTCATGGCACTGCCACGACCGATCAGAAGCTTGGCTTTGGGAACAGCCGCGAAGATTGCACCATAGCCACCGAGCTGCGCGGGAATGATGATAACGGCGGCAAGGATCGTAATGTAGATGAGAAGGTCCTTGACCACGGCAATCATCGCCGGCGCCCGCAGACCGCTTGTCCAAGTGTAGCCGGCCAGTACGGCAAAGGCGAGATACAGCGACCAGTTTCCGTTCAGGCCGAGACCTGCCAGCACCACCTGCATGCCGACAAGCTGAAGGGCGATGTACGGCAGCGTTGCAACGATTCCGGTGAGGGCGATCGCGGCTGCCAGAACTGGTGCACCAAAGCGGCCGCGCACGAAATCGGCTGCGGTAAGATATCCCTTCTCATGTGCCACGCTCCAAAGGCGCGGATAGACGAGAAACAGAATGGGATAGACAAGGATCGTGTAGGGTACCGCAAAGAAGGCCACGGCGCCGGCGCCGAACATCAGCGCCGGGACGGCTATGAAGGTGTAGGCCGTATAAAGGTCTCCGCCGAGCAGGAACCAGGTAATCAGCGTGCCGAACCTGCGTCCGCCAAGACCCCATTCGTGCAGGTGTCCAAGATCGGCCTTGTGCCAGCGGGCCGCCCAGAAGCCGATCCCGGTGACGATGACGAAGAGACCGGCAAAGACCCAGTCCGCCAGCGGGCCGGCATGTCCGCTCATCAGCGATCACCGATCAGCTTTGATGCCGCCCACAAGAGCACCGCACCGATCCCGATCCACGCCAGCTGATACCAGTAGAAGAAGGGAATACCGGCGAGCGCAGGCAAAGCGCGATTGTAGCTGCCCACCCAGAGCAACGCGAGAAACGGCAGCACAAGGAGCACGGCACTCGCGATCAGCCGGAACCGCCCTGCCATCAAAGCCCCTCCTCACGCCTTTCCAGCCGCTACTGCTTACGGCATAAGCTGGCTCGTCGCCAAGCTGTAGAGGGCCATGAACCTGATTTACCTTCTGGCGTCGCTGGCAGGGATCGCCCTTCTGGTGGGGCTGAACCATCTGCTGCTGAAGACCCGCGTGCCTGTTCTGGACCAGAAGGCAGCAGAGGACCTGCTGCGGCTTGATGATGCGGCACGGCGGCTTCATGCCTTCGTCGGCGATGGCCACGCCGGTCTGGCAGAGGACGAGGAGGGCACGCTCTTTGCCGTGGCGGTGAGCGGGGACCGCCTCGTTGCCCGTCCGCTCGGACCCACCAATCTTGCCGCAGCAGACTATGCGCACGGCCGCCTGACGCTACGTCTGCGCGATTACGGCTTCCGGCGCGTCGGGCTTGCTTTGGCTCCCGGGGAGGGGGCAGCGTGGCTGCGTCGGCTCGAGGCGCTCCGTGCAGGCTCAGATGAGAGGCGGCAAGCCGTCATCGAGGGTGAGGCTCTCCGCCTCTGACAGAAATCTCGGCCAGTCGCCCGGATCGAGGCCGAGCTTGACCGCCTCGCTGCGAACCCCGTCCAGATCGGCTGCCCCGTCGGGGTTCAGGGGGCGCGCCCGGTCCCAGATCTCGCGCCAGTAATCGGCAAAATAGGTCCGGTATGGCTCGCCGGACAGGCGCAGTCCCGGCCGACCGTCCCCGGCATATTCGCTCCAGTATCCACCCAGCAGAAACTCGCGGTCATCGAACAGATAACCGCCCATGCCCGGGACCAGCTCCTTGACGCCATTGCAGACCGTGCGCACCCGAAAGGGGCGTCCGGCATAGCGCAGCATCGTGGCCAGAACCTCCTTGAGCCGCTCCAGCTCGTAGAAAATCTCGATGCGCTCCACTTCGAGCGAGCCGTCCAGAATGCGCTTGTCTGTCAGGCGCCGGAATTCCTCCTGCACAAAGGGCAAGGTCGCGTGACGGGAGGCCAGACGAAAGGCGCGTAGGGTACGCTCCGCGCTACTGATCAGCTCGCGCAAAAGGCCCGGAAGCTCGCTCTGCACGTCGACCAGCGCAGCCCCGCGTGACGGTGAGGGCTCCTGTTCTTCGGCGAACAAGGTGCCAACATCAACCTGCAAGAGTTCGGCAAGACGCAGACGCCGTCCTTCACGGGGAAGATACTTTCCAGCTTCCCATGCAGCAGCAGCGGTAAGGTCAACTTTTAAGGCATCGGCGACATGTTGACGGGACAACCCCTTCTTTTCACGCAAACGTTTGATACGTCTTCCAATTGCAATTCGACCGTCCTGCATTCGTATAGTCCTTGAGCCGAACCGGCAGGATAACTCCCGAAAACTCCAATAACCGCTTGATTCAGCACACTGATTCCAAGCAATAAATGCTAGACGCCATCTTGGAGAGACACAACCACCATTACCGGCGTCTTTAACTTACTTGGTGGTAGCCAAATGCTCGGGTGGTGATTGCATAAGCGGCTATTGCAGGCTTTGATGCGTCGCAACGGTGAAATCCATGCACATCCATCCGGCCGCGCTATTTAATCCTGTCCAGCTGGCTACCCCGGCCTTCATCGGCTTGGTGCTGATAGAAATGATCTATGCCCGCCTTAGCGGGGGCGCGCGCTATGAGGCACGTGACACTGCGACCAGCCTTGCGATGGGGCTGGGCAGCGTGATCGTGGGCGCCCTGTTCGCGTTCATGTTCGTGGATCTGGCGGGCTTTGCCCGCCCGTATCGGCTGGTCGCGCTGCCCTACAGCCTGTGGGTGATCATTGCCTGCTTTGTTGCTGACGATTTTGCCTATTACTGGTGGCACCGGGCCAGTCATCGCATACGCTGGCTATGGGCCAATCATGTGGGGCATCACTCCAGCCAGCACTACAATCTGTCCACGGCTCTGCGCCAGCCCTGGACCGGCGCCTTCACGCCGGGCCTTCTCTTCAAGCTACCCTTGCTGCTGCTCGGCTTTCCCCTGCCCATGCTGCTTTTTGTGGGCGGACTGAACCTCGTCTATCAGTTCTGGATCCACACCGAAGCCGTAGGCAAACTTCCCAGAGCCTTCGAATTCGTGTTCAACACGCCCTCCCATCACCGCGTCCATCATGCGGTCAATCCGCACTACCTCGACTCCAACTATGCTGGGGTCTTCATCCTCTGGGATCGGCTGTTTGGCAGTTTCGTGGCTGAAGAGGAGCGTCCCCGCTACGGCATCGTCAAGAACCTCTACAGCTTCAATCCCCTCACCGTCGCATTCCATGAATGGCTCGCGATCGGCGCCGACCTAGGGCGGGCAGGCTCGCTGAAGGAGGTACTGGGTTTCGTCTTTGGACCGCCGGGCTGGTCGAAGGACGGCAGCCGCGACACCTCCGATGCCATCAAGGCCCGCTGGCGCGCGCGGCGGGCCGATCCGGCCTCCCTTCCGGCCGAATAGGCTCTCCGCGGAACCTGGCCTCTTTATTTACACCCTTCCTTGGCCTATTCCCGGCGCGGCTTTAACCTTGCTTGTCAGATACGAGGAGATTCGCGCATGTCCACTGCCGGGCTGATGAAAGGCAAACGTGGCCTTGTCATGGGCGTGGCCAATGAGCGCTCGATCGCCTGGGGCATTGCCCAGTCGCTGAGCGCGGCTGGCGCTGAACTCGCCTTCACCTACCAGGGCGACGCCTTCAGGAAGCGTGTGGCCCCGCTTGTTGCGCCGCTGTCTCCTGCCGCGGTGCTCGACTGTGACGTGTCGAGCCCCGCGTCGCTTGAGGCGTGTTTCACCAGCCTGCGCCAGATCTGGCCCAGTATGGACTTTCTCGTCCATGCCATTGCCTTTTCGGACAAGGAACAGCTCAAGGGTCGTTATGTCGACACCTCAGTCGACAACTTCCGCATGACGATGGAGATCTCCTGCTATTCCTTCACTGCCGTCGCCCGTCATGCCGAAAAGATGATGCCTGAGGGCGGTTCCATGCTGACGCTAAGCTATTACGGTGCTGAAAAGGTCATGCCGCATTACAACGTAATGGGCGTGGCCAAGGCTGCTCTTGAAGCCAGCGTCCGCTATCTGGCTGAAGACCTCGGCAAGCAGAACATCACGGTCAATTCAATTTCTGCAGGCCCCATCAAGACCCTGGCCGCCTCAGGCATCGGCGATTTCCGCTACATCCTCAAATGGAACGAGTACAACTCACCCCTGCGCCGGACGGTCAATACACAGGAAGTGGGCAATGCAGCCCTGTTTCTGCTGTCCGATCTGGGGCGGGCAGTCACCGGAGAAAACCTGCATGTCGATGCGGGCTATCATGTCGTCGGCATGAAGGCAGAAGATGCGCCGGATATCGCCGTGGGGCTGAAGTCCGACTAAGACCGCGCCGGCCTCTAACCGTGTTCGGGATCTAGCCCATGTCGCACAATACGATCGGCCATCTGTTTCGGGTAACCACCTTTGGCGAAAGTCATGGTCCGGCGCTTGGCTGCATCGTTGATGGCTGTCCGCCTGGAATTGCCCTCAGTGAACGTGAGATCCAGGTCGAGCTGGACCGGCGTCGGCCCGGCACCTCGCGCTTTGTAACCCAGCGCCGCGAGCCCGATCAGGTGCGTATCCTGTCAGGGGTATTTGCCGATGACCGCTGTCCCGAGCCCTGCACGACGGGTACACCGATTGCACTTCTGATCGAAAACCAGGATCAGAAATCCAAAGACTATGCCGACATCCGCGACAAATTCCGTCCCGGCCATGCCGACTTCACCTACTGGTCCAAATATGGCCTGCGCGACTACAGGGGCGGCGGACGGGCGAGTGCGCGCGAGACTGCGGCACGGGTTGCAGCTGGCGCGGTTGCCCGCAAGGTGCTCAACCATCTGTTCGGCCGCGTCCAGGTTCGCGGCGCGTTGATCCAGCTGGGACAAAAATCGATAGACCGCGCCGGGTGGGATTGGGAGGAAACCGCAAACAATCCATTCTTCTGCCCGGACCGGGCGGCCGTTCCCGTCTGGAGCGACTATCTCGATGCGGTACGCAAATCCGGCTCATCCTGTGGCGGCATCGTTGAAGTGGTCGCCGAAGGCATCCCCGCGGGTCTGGGCGCCCCCATCTACGCCAAGCTTGACGCTGAGATCGCCGCCGCCCTCATGGGGATCAATGCCGTCAAGGGTGTTGAAATCGGCGCCGGCTTTGCTGCTGCGGCCCTGAGCGGTGAAGACAACGCCGATGACATGCGTGCAGGCGAAAACGGGCCGTGTTTCTTGTCGAATCAGGCCGGAGGCATTCTGGGCGGGATTTCGACGGGTCAGCCGATCGTGGCACGCATGGCCGTCAAACCGACGTCCTCCATTCTGACACCGCGCCGCACGGTGGATGTCGATGGCCGCAATACGGAGATCGTCACCAAGGGTCGCCACGATCCATGCGTGGCAATCCGCGCGGTGCCGGTCGCCGAAGCCATGCTCGCCATCGTGCTTGCAGATCAGGCCCTGCGCCACCGCGGACAATGCGGCTAGCGCGCCTGTCCACCTGACAGCTTCTCAAAGGCGATGATTTTGGTGAGATAGGCAATATCGACATGCACCGGCAAAAGGCCCTCCGGCGCAAAGAGGGGCTTCAGATCGCTGCGCGCATAGCTCGCATAGAACGGTTCGTGAAGCAGACCCGGAAACAGCTCGAGCAGGCCATCGAAAGAAGGCACGTCCCGATACTGAAGGGAATCTGCAAGGACGAAAAGGCCACCCGGTTTCAGCACGCGTGCGATCTCTCTGGCCGCCTGCGCACGGACTTCAGGTGGCAGTTCGTGAAACAGATAGATGCTGCTCACAATATCGACACTGGCGTCGGGCAAGGGGATGGCTTCGACCGGCCCAACCAGAAACCGCGTGGACTGTCCAAGTCGCGCGGCACGCCGCTGCGCATGGGCCAGATAGGGTTCAGAAAGATCAAGCGCGACGGCCTCAATCGCGGGGCACACCTTCTGCACGAAGGAGAGAAAGGCACCGGTTCCCGCTCCCACATCCAGCAGCACATGAGGGCCAGCGCCACGCCGCTTCTGATAACGGGCGATGGGGACAAAGGCACGCCGGCGCATGGCGCCCGCCGTACCACCGAACAGCGCCTCGACCTGGAAGTCGTAAAGTCCGGCCGACCGCTCGCTCAGATACCCGTCGGTCTGAAAGTGAAAATTGCGTCGATAATAATCCGGCAGCTGCACCTGACCGGGGTCCACGTCGCGGTGCCGGTTTCGCTGCTGGCGTTCGATCACCTTGGGCACGTCGCTGAGGTAGCGGACACTTTTGAGGGCAAGCCCGAGTTCCTGACGCCAGTCCAGCGCAGGCGGGTAAAGACCCTCTTCAACATTGCGCCAGTCCTCGGCAAAGAGTGCAGTAATGGCTGCCATCAGCTCTGTGCTCGAGGGTAGCGGATGCGTGCGCCGGGTGCGCGCCTGTACCGTTTCGCCCGCCATCAGACGGGCCAGAAGATAGTGGGCGCCATAAAAGGCGACGCGCGCGCTCTGAAGGCCGGCAAAGGCCAGCCGCGCACGCGAACCAGGTTTGACCAGAGTGTTCATCGCTGAAAAATGCGCCGATGCGCGTCTGAGGTCCAGTCGGGCATCATGGCGCTAACGCCGTGTGAACACAGTGACCAGTTCGATGTGATCGGACCACAGGAACTGATCGACCGGCTGGATCACGTCCATGGCAAAGCCCTTCGCCATGAGCCGGCGCGCATCGCGGGCGAAGCTTGAAGGATTGCAGGAGACATAGACAATGCGTGACACGGCGGAGGCGGCCAGAGCTTCGCTCTGGGCGAGGGCTCCGGCACGCGGTGGATCGAGAATGATCGCGTCAAACCGCTTCAGTTCCATGGGCCCGAGCGGCAGCCTGGCAAGATCACGCAGTTCGGTCGATACGGGTTTGAGGCCAGACGCGTGGCGGGCAGCCGTGGCCAGGGCCTGAAGTGCACGCGGGTCGGATTCCACGGCATGCACAGCCGCCCGCTCCGCAGCGATGAAGGTGAATGTGCCACAGCCGGCAAATAGATCGGCAACCGACTTCGCCTTGCCGAGTGCCTTGGCAACAAGGCTCTGCAGCCTTGCTTCGCCCGCGCGGGTGGGTTGCAGAAAGCCGCCCGGCGGGAGTTCCACCGATGCCTTACCCAGCGCGATGCGCGGTGGTGACAGAAGTAAGGCGAGGTGCCCGTTGAGGGTAACGCGTGAAAGGCCCAGTGGCTCGGCCCAGCGGGCGAATTCGGCAATAATGGCGAGCGTGGCGCGGGTTTTGCCTCCAAGCCTGCCTGAAAAGGCCAGATCGATCCCGGATTCGCTCTCGCCCAGATAAAGTTCGAGCGTATCGCCGTTGCGCAGGAGCGCCCCGAGCCGCTGCCGTACGCCGCTGACGCAGGCAAGAAGGCCGGGGGTCAGAACCTTGCAGGTGGTCATGTCCACCAGCGCATGGCTTGAGCGCGCATGAAAGCCGATGACGATGCCTCCATCGCGCCGTTCGGCCTTGAGGCGAGCCCTGCGTCGCGAGCATGGCGCGACCGGATAGACCTCTGCCACCTCGCCGTCGATGCCATGGTGGTGCAGAGCATCCGTGATGAGATCGCGTTTGCGCGCAAGATAGGCCGGCGCCTCCAGATCCTGCCACAGGCAGCCGCCACAAACACCAAAATGGGGACAAAGCGCAGATGAGGCCGAGTTCATGGGACTTCCTAGCCCGCCCATAGGGCCTTGGCCAAGATGGCTGTGCGTTGACAAGGCGCCGGGCCACCTCCATTGATCGGGCGCCGAAATTGCCGGATTTTTGCCGTGGCTTCTTCTCAGAACACCCCGTCTGACCCCATCGTTGCGGCAGCCCAATTGCTGCAGGACGATCCTGCACGCGCCGAAAGCCAGATCCGCGCGGTACTTCATGCCAACCCGGACGACCCGCAGGCCCTTCTTGTTCTTGCCGTCGCGCTGCGCCTGCAGGGCCGAAGCGCCGAAGCACTCCACATTCTGGGACCGCTCGCCGAAAAGCAGCCAAACTGGGTGATTGCGCAGCAGGAGCTTGGTCTTGCCCTGTCGGCACAAGGAGCGTGGTCCGCAGCGCTGGGAGCTCTGCGCAAGGCCGTCGAACTCGCGCCTTCCCTGCCCAGCGCCTGGCGGGCGCTCGCCGACGCGCTCTACGCCCTGGGCGATGCCGACGAGGCCGACCTTGCCTATGAGTGTTTTGTCCGCAATGCGTCCTCCGATCCATTGCTTCGTGAGGCAGTGGAGGCCCTACAGAATGGCCGAGCTGATGTCGCGGAAGCGCATGCCAGGTTGCGCTTGAAATTTGAACCCACGGATATTGTTGCCGCCCGACTTCTAGCAGATATTTGCCGTCACACGGAGCGGGCGGACGAAGCCGAGCGCTTACTCGCAGATGTAATCACTCGAGCGCGCTCATTCTGGCCCGCGCAGCTGGAGTACGTCGATACCCTTTTGCGTCTACGAAAATACAGCGAAGCTCTTGCACATATTGAAGAGCTTTTGCGACACCGTCCCGATACGTCCGTCTTGTTGCGTTTGAAATCCTTCACATTGGCCAACCTGGGCCGATTTGAGGACGCGATCGATTCCGCGCGCCAGCTTGTTGAGATGACTCCAGGAGTTACGGATGCCATGCTCGAGCTGGCCAATCTTTTGCGCGTTACAGGAGCGCAAGATGAAGCCATACAGATTTATAATCGCGTCATTGCAGTTGATCCATCTCGTGGTGAGGCCTATCTGGGGTTGGCGAATCTAAAAACTTATGCCTTTACCGAGTTCGAAGTAGAGGCGATGAAGTTGGCATTGAAAAGGAAGGAATTAGCAGACCAGCAACGCATAGCATTGGGATTCGCCCTTGGCCAAGCTCTTGACCAGCTTGACCGGTATGATGAGGCATTTCAGAATTTTGCTACTGCTAACGCACTTAAGCGAATGCAGGTGGAATTTAATATTGAAGCCATTGAAGACCTCGTGCGATCGTCCAAGGAAAGCTTTACCCGCAGCTTCTTCGCAGATCGCGCCGAGGCTGGCATGAAGCAGCCGAAGCCGATCTTCATCATTGGCATGCCTCGATCCGGTTCAACCCTGGTCGAGCAAATTCTCGCTGCGCACAGCCAGGTAGAGGCCTTGGGTGAAGCGCCCATCGTCTACGAGTTAGTTGGCCAGCTGCTTGGTAACGGGGGTGATGAGGCCTATTCACACGTGTTGCGCACCATCAGCCAAACATCATTCGCCCAACTGGCCGGCAGCTATATGGCACAGGCTGAGGGTCTGAAGCGAACAAAGCGTCCACGCATCATCGACAAAACCCCCAACAACTTTCTGCACATGGGACTTATTCAGCTCATGTTTCCAAGTGCTATCATAATTGATGTACGCCGTCACCCGATGGCTTGCGGGCTTTCCAACTTCACGCATCTGTTCAGTCGTGGTCTCGAGTTCACGTACCGCCTGAATGAGATAGGTCGCTATTACCGCGCTTATGTGCGGCTAATGGCGCACTATGACGAGGTTTTCCCGGGGCGGATCTACCGAGTTTTCTATGAAGATCTCGTGGCCGAACCGGCTACGCGGATCCGTGCGCTGTTGGCCCATTGCGGCCTAAGCTTTGAGGAAGCCTGTCTTAATCCACATGCTGTCGAGCGTCCGATAATGACGCTCAGCGCAGGGCAGGTACGCCAACCCATGCACAACAAACCCGATGAGCGGTGGCGTCAATATGAGACTTGGCTCATGCCTTTGGCCAACGCGTTGGGACCTGTGCTTGCGGCCTATCCGAATGTGCCGGATGAAGCCTGAATGCCCTTAGGGCCGATGTTCTGGTGACACCAGCTGTTCGAGCGGAACGGTCTTGAAGACGCCGTGGACGGCGATTGTCGAACTTTTGCGAAGCTCTAGGGGGGTGCGGCCGGGCTCTACACCGCGCGCATGGTGAGAGAAGCGCCGCGTTGACAAGATAGAAACCCAGCTTCATTGATCGCGGGAGTGCTCCTTCCGGATGCGACTGTGGCTCGTTCGCAAAATACCCATTCCAAATCTGCTGCTATAGCGGCAGCAGCCCGGTATCTACCGCAGGACCCGGTACGGGCAGAGGCAGAAATCCGCTCTGTCCTGAACAAGGTGCCACAATCTCCTGAAGCTCTGCTCGTTCTTGCGGAGGCCTTGCGCAGACAGGCCCGAAACCGCGAGGCGCTCGGCATTTTGACGCCGCTTGGCGAGCGTAAGCCCAGCTGGCCCGTCGTGCAGCATGAGCTTGGCCTCGCCTTACTCTCGCAAGACGGTGCAACGGTCGCCGCGATGTCTGCGTTACGTCGTGCCGTCGAACTTGACACTAGCTTTGCAGCGGGCTGGCGCGCGCTGGGAGACGCGCTTTATCGCCTAGGCCAGATCGAAGAGGCTGATCGCGCCTATGGGCGTTTTGTGCAGGGCGCAGCTGGCGATCCGTTGCTGCGTGACGCGATGGACGCCCTACAGAACGGACGTCCCGACAGCGCTGAAGCCCAGGTGCGGCTGCGGCTCGCATCCGAGCCCACGGACATCGTCGCTGCGCGCGTCCTTGCCTTAATCTGCCGCCAAACGGATCGCATAGAGGAGGCTGAGCGACTTTTAGGCGAGGTGGTTCGGCGCGCGCCCTCCTTTTGGCTTGCCCAGATGGATTACATCGACGTTCTTTTTGCCCAAGGAAGGTTTCTCAAGGCACTGGAGAGTATCGAAACGCTGCTGGCTATGCGACCCGCGGATGCTGACCTTTTGCGGCTCAAACTTCGCGGCCTCGCCGATCTCGGTGACTTCGACGGTGCCGTGTCCATTGCCCGTCAACTCCTCGCTCTCAATCCGTCGACCCCGGGCGCGCTGCTGCAACTGGCTCATCTGTTGCGGGTTACCGGTGGGCGCGATGAGGCGATTGACCTTTATAAACGCGCGATCGCACTCGATCCTCATTGTGGCGCTGCCTATATGGGCCTTGCCGATATGAAGACCTATCGCTTTACCGAGGCCGACGCTGCGGCGATGACGCGTGCCCTGGACAAAAAGAATTTGGACCAGGAGACATGCCTCGCCTTCCGGTTTGCGCTGGGTCAGGCCTTAGATCAGCTCGGACGCTTTGAGGAAGCTTTTCGAAATTTCGCAGTGGGGAACGCCCTCGAACGCATGCGGGTCCACTTTAACAGCGACGCCATTGACGGCTTTGTATTGCGATCCATTCAGAATCTGACACCCAGCTTCTTCGCGCGCCGGGTCGATACGGGTTCAAAGGATCACAAACCTATCTTCATCGTCGGCATGCCGCGCTCCGGTTCGACCTTGGTCGAACAGATTCTGGCGAGCCACAGTGACGTTGAAGCGCTGGGGGAGTTGCCCACGATCCACACCCTTGCCAGCAAGCTTACCCGCGGTAGGGGCGATTTAGCCTATCCGCAGGCGCTTTGTGGTGCAACCGACGGACAGTTTGCCGAGCTTGCGGGGATCTATGTGCAGCAAGTTGAGATCCTCCAAAGAACCCAGCGGCGGCGCGTCATTGACAAGCTTCCAAACAACTTCCTGCATGTGGGTTTCATCCATCTACTGTTTCCCAACGCGTCGATCATCGATGTGCGTCGCCATCCAATGGCCTGCGGGCTATCAAATTTCATGCACCTGTTCGGCCGCGGCCATGAGTTCAGCTACCGCTTGCGCGACATCGGGCGCTACTATCGCGCCTATGTCGAGTTGATGACCCACTATGACGCAGTGCTGCCTGGCCGGATCCACCGTGTCATCTATGAGGATCTCATTGCCCAACCGGAAATACAGATTCGTGCGCTGCTCGCCTCTTGCGGGCTCGGCTTTGAGGGCGCCTGTTTGAACCCTCATGCAACGCAGCGGCCCATTGTGACGCCCAGTGCGGAGCAAGTACGCCAGCCTCTGCGCAGGGGCGCGGACGATCATTGGCGGCACTATGCGCTGTGGCTCGAACCGCTCGCCGATGCCCTGGGACCAGTGCTTGAGGCTTATCCCGCGCTACCGTCGGCCTTTTGAGCGCCCAGAAGATATTCGCGATTACCGTCGCTTCCCGTGATCGGACTTTCGATGAGGCCGCGGATCAGCCAGCCGGGCTTGTCTGAGACGAACCCGGCGATGCGTTCTGCGGCTGCAAGACCTACGGCTGGATCG
>JAGWRJ010000766.1 GCA_028869725.1 Alphaproteobacteria bacterium
GTGGGCATCGCGGACCGACGAGAAGCACGGCCTGGTCAATTATCGGGAGGAGAACTTGCGCGGGCAGGTCTGGCTGTAGCTTTGGCGGCTGCGCCGCGTGTCCTCCTTGCTGATGAGCCGACCGGCGAGGTCGACGCAATAACTGAACGATCCATTCTCGACATTTTGAGCGAGCAATGTCGCGCGGGCGTTGCTGTTTTGGTCGCAACCCACAGCCCTGCGCTCGCCGCCAGTGCAAATCGGATTGTTCATCTGCAGGATGGAAGGATCATTGATGCCTGATATCCTTGTCAAAGGTGAAAGCGTGGCACGTCGGTTCCGGCAAGGAGACGTGGATGTCTACGCTCTACGACCTGCCTCGTTTGTTATCCATCCGGGTGACCGAATAGCGCTTCTAGGCCGCTCCGGTAGCGGGAAGTCGACACTCCTCCACCTGATCGCGGATCTCGACGAGCAGACGAGTGGTCACCTGACTTGGCCTGCGCTCGGTCGGCATGGCACGCTTAGGCCAAAGTACATCGGCATCGTGTTTCAAGCCCCGAGTCTGATCCCGACCTTAAGTGTCGTCGAGAACGTCGAGGTTCCATTACGGCTCACCGGGGACATCTCGTCGCCACGGACCGAAGCTATGAAAGCCCTGAAGGCGGTTGGCCTTGCAAGCATTGCCGACAAGCTTCCGGATGAGCTTTCCGGAGGTCAAGCGCAGCGTGTTGCGCTGGCGAGAGCCATCGCACTTAAACCCAGGCTGATTCTTGCCGACGAACCGACCGGTCAATTGGATCATCCGACTGCAAGCCGGACCATGGATGCGTTGCTGGAATCAATTAAGGGAACTGACGCGGCGCTGGTCGTTGCCACGCATGATCCTTCCGTCGCTGAACGCATGAAAATTACATGGCGTATGGACCACGGGGAACTCCAACCTCCAGCTATGATAGAGACGACATGATCGGACTTTGGCTTAAAGGTCTTGTCGGGGCGCGCTCTGGGCGCCTGATCGCCGCGATCGCAGGGCTTGCCTTAACGGTGGGTTTGATTGGTGCGTTGGGGGCTTTCATTGTTGCTTCGTCCGAAAGCATGGCTCGTCGCGCAGTGGCTGGAGTCCCCGTTGACTGGCAGGTGCTGGTTGCATCTGGAGATGACCCTGCGCCGGTGATCGATGCCATCGGAAAAGCCACCCCCTATAAGGCACTCCAAGCGGTCGGTTATGCCGATACCGCGGGTTTTTCGGCTGTGACGGGCGGCACGTCGCAGACGACTGGTCCCGGCAAAGTGCTCGGTCTGGAGGCGAATTATCGTGAACTATTCCCGGGTCAGATACGGCTCGATGTTGGATCATGGGACGGAGTATTGATTGCTGCCCAAACGGCAGCCAATCTTCATGTCGCGCCCGGCGATACGGTGACGATCCAACGCATCGGCGTGGCCCCGATCGCCATCAAGATCGCGGGGGTTGTGGCACTTCCGAATGCCGATTCGATGTTTCAGGCGGTCGGTCTCCCCAAGGGAGTGGCGCCCCAAGCTCCTCCGGACAATGTTTTTCTCATGCCGATAACACAGTGGCGCACTGTGTTCGACCCACAACAATCCGTCCGGCCTGACACCGTTCGAACCGAGCTCCACGTTCAGCTTGATCGCACGAAATTGCCGCCGGACCCGAGCTCCGCCTTCATCCAGGTGCATGGGGCCGCGAACAATTTCGAGGCCCGAGTGGCAGGAACCGCCGTCGTTGCCAATAATCTTGCCGCACGCCTTGACGCGGTGCGCGCGGATGCATTGTACGCCCGGGTCTTGTTCCTGTTTCTTGGCGTTCCTGGTGTGGTTCTGGCGCTGCTGGTCACACTCGCGGTCGCTGCCTCCGGTTCGGAGCGCCGTCGTCGCGAGCAGGCATTGCTGCGCATTCGGGGCGCGTCACTTTTGCAAGTGCTGCGATTAGCTTCGATTGAGGCCGCGGCGATTGGTATTCTCGGCGTCATCGCCGGTCTGATTCTCGCGGGTATTGCGGCAGTTGCCTGGTGGCATCTTGCAAATCTGCGTCTTGCAGTGCCGTGGTTCGCTTTTGCTGGCGCCATTGGGTTTATCCTCGGCATGGCGGCTTTTCTCATTCCGGCATGGCGGGATGCAACAGGTACGACAGTGGCGGCAGCGCGGGCCGAGATCCGAAACCGTACGCCATCGCTTTGGCAACGGCTTTATGCTGATTTTGTGTTTCTGGGCATCGGCGCAATCATATTCTGGAGTGTTGCAAAGACCGGCTATCAGATCGTATTGGCCCCGGAGGGCGTGGCGCAGACTTCTGTGCACTATGAGGCATTCCTTGCGCCACTGTGCCTATGGGTAGGTGCCGGTCTCCTCTGGATTAGACTGAGCAGGTTGACCTTAGGTCCAGGTCAAGGCGTGGTTGCTGCCGTACTTAAACCAATGTCGGCTGCTCTTGCGCCAACCGTTGCTGCTTCTCTGTCGCGCCAACAGCAGCGGATGGCGGTCGGCGTCGCGCTTGTCGCACTTGCTTTCGCTTTCGCCACTGCGACGGCGATCTTCAATACCACCTATAATGCGCAGTCCCGTATCGATGCCGAGCTCACCAATGGGGCCGATGTCACCGTGACCGGCACTCTTGCGCATCCCGCGGGACCATTTCTGCGCAAGTTGCGCGCCATTCCAAGCGTCGTAGCAGCTGAACCGATGATGCATCGCTTCGCTTATGTCGGCGCCGACCTGCAAGATATCTTTGGGATCAATCCGGCCAATATCGGCAGAGCCACTACAATCTCAAATGCCTATTTCGCCAATCATAATGCCGGCAAGACGCTCGCGCTGCTGGCTGCGACCCCTGATGGCA
>JAGWRJ010000767.1 GCA_028869725.1 Alphaproteobacteria bacterium
GGTATCGGTCGCGAGGAAGATGTCTTCGGGTTGCCTGTGCAGTGGAAACAGCGACTCGGTGCGGAGGGTGGCAATGAAGTCCTGGACCAGTGAATCGTTATAATACACCGCGTCGCCCATTTGCACCGCATATGGCTCGATAAGGTCAATGCGGGTGATGCCAATGGCACCAACGCTTTACCGTGTGGACGTGACCGTGGACACGTTGAACTTTCCCATGCCGCCGCTACTATCGCGCCAAGTCTCAAGTTCTCCCTGCAGTGCGGTGACATAGCCTTCCAGTTCGTGCTTGGTGGGCAAGTGGTGTATCCCTTTGCTGAGACCCGACAGATTGCTCGGCTGCAAAGAGGGAAGAATTACTCGAGCCACTTCTTTGACCCGCTGCATGTCGCGCTGAGTTAGTCCGAAGTAGCGGGCCAGGAGGCGGTCACCCGTTTCATCCTGCCACCGGTTAGCGAGTTCCTTGCGATTCATTGGATGCACCTGCTCCAGTTGGCGCGTAAATGCCGCCACCTTAGCCATGATGTCGGCAGCTTCGTGCGCGGAAGGATGGTTCTCCGGCAACGTGAAGGGGAACGCTTTGAGATTAAGAGTGGTGATGCGATCGCGCTCGAAGAGAACCTGGTAGCTGGTCATGGCCATGAAGTAGCAGGCGAGGTCAGAACGAAGATAGACAGCTAGAAAGCGAAGCGCATCTTCATGTTTCTTTTGTCCAGCGATGACGCCCAGACTGCTGGTGAATGAAAAGGGGGTGTTCGCAAAAACGGGTCGGATACGCCGACGGGTGGTCAATCCGTCACTGAAGATTACCCTGGGGCCTTTAAAGACTGTGAGCAGGTCTTCGTTTAGTCCCGGTAGCCGGTTCAGTTTGGCCGGGAATTCGGTTAACTCATCTTCGTCCATCACATGGCAGGCGGCCCTGAAGGCCTTGGCGTTCAGGAAAGGTTTGCTACGTAGGGACTCACTCGACACGAGCGTTCGTGATTTGTCTTCCTTGTGAAAGCCCTTGCGGATAACCCAAGAGCCTTTAGAACCACAAAGATCTCCTAGTTGTCCCATGGCGCGCAAGCGAGTGATCAAGGAGGCGTCGTGGCGGGTACCCCAATACAAGGTCGTTAGAATTTCATTGTTGATGGTGAGCGCCCGCGCCGAGATATCTTGCCGATCATTCCCATGCATCGTGAGCCGGTTGAAGGCGAAACTCACATCCGCCTTGGGAGCCCAATACTCGACTTGCTCGGCAATCGTGGTTCCTTCCGGACGTAATCGCGCCAACGCCACCATAGTGGGTTGCTTGGCTTTCTGGAACAGGAGCTTGCGCAAATCACCAAAGTTGATAAGGCGCTGTAACTCAAAGCGTTTCAACCAGTCGGCAACGAACCGTTGGCTAGTGGGTGCGGCGAACAGGCTAACGGGCAGAATCCAGCATAAGATGGCATCATCTCGCATATAATCAGCGGCACGAAGCAAGAAAGCCGCCGCCGTATTGCGGCGCGGGAGCTTATGGCCATTATTTTCCGCCCACTTGTCGCTACTGATCTTGTGTGCCCCTTTGGGCTCGACCCAAGGTGGATTGCACAGCAGTACGGTAAATGCCTTGTGCCTAAGATGACCGTTCTGTGATGAGAAGAAATCACCCTGGTCGTCTCCACATTGCAAGTTTTTTCCGCGCAGGTGCGGTAGCTTGACCGCTTCCGCGTCGTCTTCAGTAAGGTGGGCGAGATCCGCGGGCTGGAGGCCCTCCAACAAGGATAAATACAGGCTAAACGCAGTGACGCGACAAGCCGCTTCACTATTGTCTGATCCATAAATCCGGTCGTTGAGTAGGGCGACACGCTCTTTCAGGGAATACTGTCGCTTCGCGCGTGCCTCGGCTATGGATAGCATTCGGCGAAAAGCGGTGGTCAGCAGGATGCCAGATCCGCAGGCTCCGTCGTAGACCTTCTCGGCCAACAAGTCATGTGACCGTGCGGCAACTTGGTCGACCACAAAATTCGCCAGGCGTGGTGGTGTGTAGTACGCACCAGCCAGCTTCTTGCCGACCGAGAGAAACTTTTCATAGACCCCGGAAATAAGCTCGACGGGCAGATACCGAAAGTCGTATCCCCACATGTCGAGCTGACCGGTGCTCAAGTTGTCGTAGTTCAAGAAGGCACTGAGCCGGCCGATGGCGGATCTCGGTAAACCGGTCCATAACTGCCTCATGCCTAATTCAGGTTCCAACAGGTCACCGTTCAGGTGGTCTTTGAGCTTACTGAGTAGTTTGACAAGGCCATTGGTATCACCGTCCTGGAGAAGCTCGCGTAGTCGCCTGACCCGATGCTTTTGGCAGTAACGCTCGGCGATGATCTCGCGATCGTCGAGGTAGGCCACAAACAATACCTGCGCCGTGAGGACCTGTGCGACCGCTTTGTCTAAGCCGTCCTTCTTCTCCAGATCATTGACCAGCACCGAAAGATTGTCGAGCAATGCCTGATCGACCCGGTTGTTTTCCGCAAACCATTTAGTATGGCGTTCGAATACGGCGCCGGACTGAATGTCATGAACGGAAAACGTTCCA
>JAGWRJ010000768.1 GCA_028869725.1 Alphaproteobacteria bacterium
ACTGCGTTCCGCCCGCGTGCCGGTGACGCTCAAGGAATATCTGGCGCTGATGGATGCGCTGGACAAGGGCGTCATCGAGCTGAAGGTCGATGATTTCTACTATCTGGCGCGCACCGCGCTGGTGAAGGACGAGCGCAATCTCGACAAGTTCGATCGCGTCTTCGGCCATGTCTTCAAGGGGCTGGAAACTCTCGAAGGCACCGAGATCGCGCAGATCCCAGAGGATTGGCTGAAGGCGCTGACCGAGAAATTCCTCACCGAGGAAGAAAAGAAGCAGATCGAGGCGTTGGGCGGCTGGGACAAGCTGATGCAGACGCTGAAAGAGCGCCTTGAAGAGCAGAAGTCGCGTCATGAAGGCGGCAACAAGTGGATCGGTTCGGGGGGAACCTCTCCTTTTGGCAATTCCGGATACAATCCTGAAGGCATTCGGATTGGTCAGGACAAATCGCGCCAGGGCCGGGCCGTGAAGGTATGGGACAAGCGCGAATACAAGAATCTTGACGATTCAGTCGAACTTGGTACCCGCAATATCAAGGTGGCGTTGCGCCGGCTTCGCAAATGGGCCCGCCAGGGGGCCGAGACCGAGCTCGACCTGCCTGACACCATTCGCAATACGGCCAACAAGGGCTATCTCGACCTGAAGCTGGTGCCGGAACGGCACAATACCGTCAAGGTGCTGATCTTCTTTGATATCGGCGGCTCGATGGATGCCTATATCAAGCTCTGCGAAGAGCTGTTCTCGGCTGCCCGCACCGAGTTCAAGCACATGGAGTTCTTTTATTACCACAACTGCCTCTACGAAGCTGTGTGGAAGGACAATCGACGGCGCCACAACGAGAAGACCCCGACCTGGGATGTGCTGCACAAGTTTCCCCATGACTACAAGGTCATCTTCGTTGGTGATGCCACGATGAGCCCCTATGAGGTGACCTATCCGGGCGGTTCGGTCGAACACTGGAACGAAGAGGCGGGGGCGGTGTGGCTTGACCGTGTCGCCCAGATCTATCCGCATCTGGTCTGGCTTAATCCGGTGGCTGAAAAGCATTGGGAATACACGCCTTCGATCGGTCTCATCCGTCAGATCATTTCCGATCGCATGTTCCCGCTGACCCTGGACGGGCTCGACAAGGCGATGCGTGAACTCAATCGCTAGGTCAGATGGCCGGGCTGGGATGACCTGCCGTAGCGACAGGCTATCTTCGGGCTCCGGCCTCCAGTAGCATTTGTGGCGACGGGCTGATGATGGCGCGGACTACTGACGGGCTTGAGCTTCCATGGCAACCAAGACAAACACGGCAGGGGTGCGCGCCGCGGTGACGACGGACAGTGCTGCCCTGTCACAGACGCTGGCGCAGGCATTTCACGACGATCCGATGATGTGTCACCTGTTGTCGGATCCTGCGACGCGCCCGGTGGTGATGCCGCGCCTGTTCCGCGTTCTGTTCAAGCTGTCGCTGCCTTATGGCGCCTGCGATGTGACGGACGGGTATGAAGCTGCTTCGCTGTGGCGCCCGCCTGGGCAATGGCATGTCCATTGGTGGCAGTACATCACCAATGGGCCGCAGCTGCTTCGCGTGTTTGGCGCAGGGGTGGGTCGGGTGATGGCGACCATGGATGTGGTTGAACGCCAGCATCCCAAGGAGCCGCACTGGTATTTGCAGGTGATCGGTACCGATCCTGAGCAGCAGGGCAAAGGGTTTGCAGGCAAATTGATGCGCCGGCGCCTGGAGGTGGTCGACGCAGAGAATATGCCCGCCTATCTGGAATCGTCGAAGGAAACTAATATTCCCATCTATCGCAACTTTGGCTTCGAAGTGACGGGGGAGATCAAGATTGCCGACGGTCCAACCTTGTGGCCGATGTGGCGGCCCGCGCGCCGCTAAGAGGAGAGCTTCGTGATACAGATCCATCACCTCAACAATTCGCGCTCGCAACGCATCCTGTGGCTGGCTGAAGAACTCGGACTTGCGTACGAAATTATCCGCTACCAGCGCCAAAGCCCGGTGCCTCTGGCGCCGCCCGAACTCAAACAGGTGCATCCGCTCGGCAAATCGCCAGTGATGGTCGACGGGGCGACCACCATCGCCGAATCCGGCGCCATCGTCGAATACCTGATCGATGTTTATGGCAAAGGCAGGCTCAAACCGGCGCACGGTACGGCGGATTACTGGAAATATGTCGAGTGGATGCACTATGCCGAAGGCTCGGCGATGCTGCCGCTGATGCTGGCGCTTTATGCCGGTACGCTTGGCGAAGCTGCGGCTCCCTTGCGTCCGCGCATCGACAGCGAGATCGCCAATCATTTTGGCTATATGGAAAGCGCGCTGAAGGGGCGTAGCTATTTTGTCGGCGACGCGTTGACAGGCGCGGATGTTCAGCTGCTGTTTGTGCTTGAAGCGGCCGGCGAGAACCTGGGTGCCTTTCCGGCGTTGTGCGACTATCGCGCCCGCATGCAGGCACGGCCTGCCTATCAGCGCGCCATCGCCAAGGGCGGGCCTTATGATCTGGCTCAGAACCGGGCCAGGGGCTAGTCAGCCACACGAGGGCGCAACCTGCATAATGCCGGCAAGGATCTAGTATTGCTGGAGATCGGATATGGACTCGCCTGCGTGGGCACCTCGCCACACGCCGGTATCCAGATCGACATTGGCAGTGAGCAGAGCGGCCCGCAAAGGCTCGAGATATGCTCCGAAGCGCGGTGCGCGCAAAGATGCGGGCCTGACCACGTCGCGAACCTGCACGGCGGTCAAGGTGGCGATGGGCGGGCGCGGTCGCGAGAAGTCCCCGCAGGCCTCGTGCCAGTCGAGGCCGATACGTGCCAAGAGCTCAGGTGCAGCTTGTGCGAAATTGGCCGCGAATTCCTCGTATTGCAGCGTCACCAGTCGCCGACCAAGCACACGCTGCCAATGTGCCAGCAGCTTCGCATATTGGCCGTAGAAATGGCCGATGTCGGTCAGGCTCGTGGTAAAGCTCCAGCCCTTGCTGAATTCATGTCGCCAGATCGACAGGCCGACTTCCAGCGGATTGCGGCGGATATGGATCATGATGGCATCAGGAAACATGTGCGCGATGAGTCCGGCAGCCTGAAAATTCAGCGGATTTTTATCGATGACATAGGCTGCGCCCGGTCGCAGCACGATTTCGTCAAGATACTCCTTGGCCCATTGCCCGAGCTGCTCAGTGGACGGCAGTTCCATCTGCGGGTGCCGTAGGATCTCGTTAAGCCGCTTCTCAAGAATGACGCGCTCGCCGCAATCCTGCACCAGGGGATGGCCGGCGAGTACGGCATCAGTCAGCGTCGTGCCCGAACGGGGCATGCCGAAGATGAAGATCGGTCTTGCGCCCCCCACTGCGGATGTGTTGGTCGGTGCTGTGGCGAAAAGCTCGGCAATGCGCAGGAAGCGTGCTTCGCTTGCAGCATGGTCATAGGCATACCCTTCGCGGCGTGCGATCTCCCGCTTTCGGGCGTGGGCGTCATCATAGGCCGCGCAGGCACCGGCGATGTCACCTGCTGCCTCCAGGCCGTGGCCCAGTGCCAGTCCCGCCATTGCAAGATCATCGGGTGGACGGGTGTGCTCCTCTGTGAGGCGCTTCAGCGCCTCGAGCTCGGCTGGCTGAAAACGCCCGCGTGTCAGAAGGGCCAGCAGCCAATAGGTGTCGGCGCGACCGGGATCGCGGGCCAGTGCAGCCCGGCATGCTGCCTCCGCCTCGCTCAGGCGGCCCTGAAAGGTCAGAAGCCGCGCTCTGCCGGCGAGCAGCGCCGGATCCTGTGGCGCCAGCCGGGCGGCCTGGGTGAAGGCGCGTTCGGCTTCATCGAAATCGTTGACCTGCAGTGAGATCTGCCCATAGGCGGCCCAATCGGCGCCGCTGGGCGTTCCTAGCGCGAGCATCCGGCGCGTGGCGCTTTGGGCCAGCCGGAAGTCGCCCAGTTCGAACGCCGCTGCCGCCTGCATGCGCACGGCAGCAGGACTTTCGGGGTGAGCTTTGCGCCAGGCTTCGCAATGCTGGCGCAATGCCGGCCAGTTGCGCTCCAGCACCAGGAGGTCGGCCTTCAGGCGACAGATCTCCTCGGTGTCCGCAGTGCGCGCCATGCCAAGCAGCGCCCACGCCGCACGGATATCACCCATCGCGGCGGTGATGCGGGCAAGCTTGACGGTTATGACCGGATCGCCCTCGGACAATGCCAGAGCCCGACGGTAGGCTTCGCGCGCGGCGGCCATTTTTTCTTGTGCCGCTGTGGCATCGCCCAGTTGTGCCCAGGCCGCGCCGTTTTGCGGCACGCGCTGCAACAGCTCGAGAAGCTCACGCTCGGCGTCACCGGCCCGCCTTTGCGCCAGCAGCCATTCGCACAGGTGCAGTCGCCACTGCACGTCTGCCGGTGCCGCGCGCACCGCACCCAGAATGAGCGGCGCGGCGTCTGCATAGCGACCCAGTCGGGTCAGGGCGCACCCCATGAAGCTCGCGGCGCCGATGTTTTGCGGTGCCAGATCAAGCGCGGTGCGCAGGTGAGCGATGGCCTGGGCGGGGCGTCCAGCGTCAAGCGCGGCGACGCCGCGTGCAAGCGCCCGTTGGGCATTGCGTGCTGCTGTCACGGCACTCCTAAAGGCGGGTTGAAAGACCAAGAGACGCCGATGCGTCTGGGCCCATAGTAAGAGCCTCTCCCACCGGACGTCGACCCCCGATTGATGCGGACCCTTCGTCCCATCCTGCCAGATGGAGCGGGCCGACCGGCTAACGCGGTTGTGCCGAACCCCAGTAATTGAATCCGGCAAAACGCGGCGTGCCGGGCAGATACATGGTGTCCATATCGCTGATGTGAAAGCCGCAGGCGGTGATGAGTTCGGGAACCGCACGCGTCAGATGACAGCCGCCGCCGATCCGTCGCCACACAGGTTCAATCCGCTGCTGCCAGCGAAACGCCGAGGCGTCCGGTGCCTTGCCATGTTCGCAGAACAGCATCACGCCACCAGGCTTGAGGACGCGGCGCATCTGCTGAAGGGCGGCCATGACATCGCCGATCGTGCACAGCGTGTAGGTGATGAGGATGGTGTCGACGCTCTTGTCCTCGAGCGGAATCTCTTCGCCTGGCAGGTCCAGAAATTCGATCGCAAGGGGCAGGTCCTTGAGACGCTCCTTGCTGCGTGCACGCATCTCCAGCGATGGTTCCAGCGCCCAGAGCTTGGTTACCTTGCTCGCGTCATAAAAGGGTAGATTGTGGCCCGCTCCGAAGCCGATCTCGAGCACGCGGCCTTCGGCGCGGGGTACGAGTTTGCGGCGCTGATAGGTGATGGGCTTTGACGACATCGCCGCGTCGAGCAGAACCGGCAGGATATGGCGTGCGTAAAACCCCATGACCTTGTCTCCATCGTTCGATGCGGCGTCGCGAGCCGCTAATGGGTAAGATTGTAGCAAGGAAGTCCCAGATTGGCATTGGGGCTGTTGGGCGCGCAGGGGCGGGTGAATTTGCGGGCCGGAGCCTTTTCCTTCTGCCGTTGCTGCTCCCAGACGCTGTTCGGCTGCTTGCCCAGGCGCAGGCCCTTGCCCGGATTTGCTGGCGGCAGGTCCCACAGGTCGAACTGGCAGTGCAGGCGGTCACGCTCGGACAAATAGCCGTAATTCATCTCACTGCAGTTGTAGAGATAATTTCCGAGCGCCCGCAGGCCGTTGTAATCCTCGCCCGACAATGGTGCGGTCGGCGGTGGTGGTGGCTCGGCGAAACCTTCCGCGTTGAGGACCGGGAGGGTGAAGTAGGGTGCTGGGTGCTTCTTCTTCTTTTTCGGGCGCAGTATGGGAACCGGTGCCGGAGTTGCATGAATCTTGGGCTGTGTCAGCCAGAGGGTGATCGGTGCTTCGTGATAACGCGGGGTTATGGTGGTGGGATTGTAGAACGAATGGACTATGATCCAGAGCAGGATCGCATGCAGCAGCAGCACGAGCGCACCCGCGACCGCTGCCCGTTTGACGGACTGCTCGCGGGGGGGGTGTTGTGGCGGTTCCCTTAGCAAGGCCTGAAGGCCACTCATGAACGCTCCGCTGCTCACCGCCAGCTGATGACCAGCGCGCCCGAACGGCGAGGGCCCCGGCAGCTGCCGACCGGCCGTAGTCACTCCGATAGGGACCCCGAAGCGATACCTATCGCCGTTGCGGGCACCCGATGGCTGTCGGCATTCCCATATAGCCCGGCTTGAGGCTCGGGGCGAAGCCCCTTGCGGATCTTTTGCCACCGCATGCCGGTGTCGAAGCCGGGGCCGATCCAGTGTCAGGCCGATTGAGGCTCCTGACACCAGATGTGCTTCCTGCTTGGGCGTTGCCGCGCGCCTGTCCTGTTCGCGCTGCGCTCCTACTCTGGAGCGAGGGTCACCTTGATGCCGTCCAGGGTCTCGGAACAGGTGATCTGGCAGGCAAGGCGGGAATTGTCCTGCACGGCAAGTGCCATATCGAGCATGTCGGTTTCTGAATCGGACTTGGCTTCCAGCTTCTCGATCCAGCCGTCTTCGACATAGACATGGCAGGTTGCGCAGGCACAGGCGCCGCCGCACTCAGCGGTAATCGGAAGTCCGGCGTCGCGCAGCATCTCCATCAAGGTCCAGCCGTCGCGGCCTTCAATTTCGGTCGATACGCCGTTGCGGTCGGTGGCGATGATTTTCATGGCTCTCTCACAGGCAGGCGTCAGGCGACGCCGAGCTTTCTTTGCAGGTTCGATGACGAGGTCGTGTACTGGAAGCGCAGTTTCTCATTGGGCCGGCAGATGTGGAACGCAGCCTGCGCCATCAATGCGGCCTCATGGAAGCCGGAGAGTATGAGCTTGAGCTTGCCGGGATAGGTGTTGATGTCGCCGATGGCGAAAAGGCCCGGCACTTCACTCTCGAACTT
This sequence comes from Alphaproteobacteria bacterium, assembly GCA_028869725.1. GTDB lineage: Bacteria > Pseudomonadota > Alphaproteobacteria > Micropepsales > Micropepsaceae > Rhizomicrobium. Next base: position 6,874 of record JAGWRJ010000768.1, read on the forward strand.
TGCCGTATCCACGGCAATCAGGTTCTCATGCAGATTTAGGCCGAATTCGGCGATCGGGCCGAGCTTCATGGTAAGGCCGAAGAAAGGCAGGAAGCGATCGCAAGTGTGGCGCCATTCCGTCTTGTCGGAACCGGAGAGGGTCACGGCCTCGAGCTTGCCACCCTCACCGTGGAGTGCCTTCACGCTTGCTACGTGAAACTTGATCTTGCCCTGCGCCACGAGCTCGCGCATCTGGTTGACGCTGTGCTGGGCAGCGCGGAACCCGTCGCGGTGATGAACGAGGGTTAGGGAGCGCGCAAGCGGTGCCAGATTGAGCGTCCAGTCAAGCGCCGAATCGCCGCCGCCGGCGATAAGAACGTCGCGGTCGCGGAACTCGTCCATTTTGCGGACCGCATAGAACACCGACTTGCCTTCATAGGCGTCGATGCCTGCGATGGGAGGACGCTTGGGGACGAAGCTGCCGCCGCCGGCCGCAATGACGATCGCCCGTGCGATGATCTGCGTCCCGGCATCGGTCTCAAGCCGCCAGCGGCCGTCGTCGAGGCGCTTGAGCGCGCTTGCCATCTCGTTGAAGTGGAAGGTGGCGCCGAAGGGCTTGATTTGCTCCATCAGCCGATCGGTCAGTTCCTGACCGGTAACCACGGGCAGTCCGGGAATGTCGTAGATCGGCTTTTCCGGATAGAGCTCGGTGCACTGGCCGCCGGGCCGGTCGAGAATATCAACGAGGTGGCACTTAAGATCGAGCAGCCCCAGCTCGAACACCGCAAATAGCCCGATGGGGCCAGCCCCGATGATGGCCACATCTGTTTCGATTGGACTGCTCATGAGATTGTACACTTTCTTTACGTATGACAGGGTATTTGTGCTACACTATATGTAGAATGACTGGCGGCTGCAATGTCGTCGTGCCACCTTTGCGTTTGCGCAGGGCTATATCCAAGCTGGGGCAGAGAATCAAAGACAGTTCTGGTAACTAGGCGCGGCGGTAGACCGCGACAAAGTCGGCAACGCGCTGCATTTCAGCCGCCAGATCGCCAAGGCCCTGCGTGACGGCAGGCCCCTGCGGGCCTTCCTGCTCCAGGGCAGCTGCAAGCGCGCCGAGATGGAAAGCACCGATGCCGCGCGCCCCGCCCTTCAGCGCGTGGGCATGAGCGCGCCAACTCTGCACATCGCCTTCCCGATCGGCCCTTTGCAGACCAGTGATCAGATCCTGAGCCTGCCCGCAGAACAGCTCGAGCACCTCACGGTTGAGCGCGCCATCGCCACCGGTATAGCGCTCAAGATGGGCCAGATCGACCGGCGTGGCCTCGCTGTGCATGAGGGTCTGTCTCCAGTTCAAACCGACCAGCACTCAGTGGTCGGCGCCTGTCACGAAGCGCTCAAGCTGCCCAGCGACGGCGCATATCAGTAGGGCCGCCAGCCTCCGGGGAACGGCGACACCCCGAACAGCCAGAGGTGGGCAAAGAGCACGACGACGAAAAGTGCCATCGCCACCCAGAAACGCCAGCCGAAACTTTCGGATAGTCTGAGCTCGGTTTTTCCCCGCAGCACAGCGGCAAAGGGCACAACCGAGGTGCGGGCGGCAAAATCCTGCCAGGCCGGACCCAGCGCCTGGCGCCGCTTGACGTCGATCGACCAGGTGCCAAGCAGGGCAAGGACCAGAAAGGCAGAGAAAAAAATCACCGAGGCTTCATCTCCGTTGGCCGCCAGATGAAATGCCGACCACAGTGCAACACCCCACAAAAAGGGATGGCGCGTGATCCGCAGTACGCCGTGTACCACAGCAGGATTTTCCGCCGCCTTGCCTTGAGCCACCGACGTTGGATTGACCGCCAGCAGGCCCTGCACGCCGACAAAAAAGGCAAGTGCCACGATCAGCACGCCCGAATCGTGAAGACCGCGTCCGGTTTGCCACCAGATGGGATCGGCCGAACCCGATTGTGCAAGGTTATAGGAGAAGGCCAGCCAGATAAGTGCAGCGACCGAAATCGTCGAAAACGCGACCAGATAACCTCCGTCGCCCAGGGTTCGCACCAGCACGCTGCGCAATCCGGTACCGGAAATTAGAAGATGCGTGGCGACAAACACAATCGCAGCCAACAGAAGCATGGTCATGCTTTCCCCCTCGCTGTTGCCAGCCTTGCTGCGGTCCGCAGCCACCCGATCGGTTCGCGCTCGCGCCAGGCATCGCCCGTGGTCACGATACGCCGTTCACGCGCCCTTCTCTGGAGCATGCCAGTGCAGCAGGCAGGCGTAAAGAACGGGCCGGATCGCGGCCGGCCCATAGAAAAGGGGCCGGCGCGGGCCGGCCCCAGGCGAGGGAGTTCCAGGAGTGCTCAGGCCTGGCCCTGTAGACCTTGCATGATGGTGCGGTTGACTTCGATGAGCGGATCCATCGAGGCGCCCTGGCGCATCACGTCCTTCGAATAGCGCGTCACCCACATGGACAAAGACACGATGTGCGCCCGCACCTGTGGTGGGAGGCGGTTGCGATCATCCATGCAATCGGCAGCCAGCGAACCCCACAGACGCCGGTTCCAGTCGATCGCCTCTGCCAGCGGACCGCCCTTTGCGTTCTTGGCCTTGGCCTCCAGCAGTGCACCGGTGACCTGTCCGAACAGCCTGTACTCGGCCGTACGTGGATCCTCAGTAATGCGCTGCGTGCGCTGATACGCGTGATGGCTCATAACTCAAACGCTCCCGTTCGAACTCAAAAAGCTTCTTGCATTGCATCAGTGCGCGATAGTAGGCGCCCGCCATGACGTCGCGACTGATTTCGACACAGATCGCCAGTGCAGCGCGCGAGCGTATTGCGCTCATGAACTCGGTCATGCGCAGCGCGAAATCGTTGTAGTAGGTCTCGGTGTCGTCGCCATCGAGATACATCATCATGATCGGAAAATAGATCCGACGCGCCGGCGTACTTGCATCTTCAGGCTGCATGATATCGCGCTCCCGCAGAATGCAGGCCTTGTTCTGCAGAACTAGACTGGCGCGCTTGTCGCCATTGGTCAGGACCGCGCCATTGAGCACGAACTTTTCGCCCGGTTTTAACGACAGCTTAAGCGGCATTTCCAACGCTCCTTTTGCGCTGTCGCGAAGCTCTTCGCGTCCTCGCGCCCGATCAGACCCTAACCAGACTTCGTTAAAAAACTCCTTGCGCGTTAAGCGTTCATCTTCACCGTCGATTAAGCATGCTGGGGTTTGATGGCAGCGGATGAGAGGAGCCCGCATATGGCATTTGGTCGATCCGGTCTTGATATCACGGCAGGCATGGGCGCAGGCGAAGCCGTGCTTGCCCGCATCGAAACCTCCGAAGAGGAGGCGACCGCTGCTGCCGACCGGCTGAAATCGGCCGACTTGGTACGCCGTGCCATTAAGCTTTGGCGGCGCGGCGAGGTGGTACGGGCGGCCCAGCTGGCCCTGCGTGCCACCGAGGCTGATCCCAATCACGGTGCGGCATTTCACATGCTCGCACTGGCACTCGAAAAAATGGGGCATCTGCACAAGGCGTTGGTGACCTATGAGCGCGCCTTCGCGCTTGATCCGGAAGACGCGGACCTCCTGCTTAATCTCGGCCTGACGGCATGGGGTTTGAAGATGCATGCGGCTGCCGCAGACATGTTCCGTCAGTACATCGAAAAGCGACCGGATTCGCCTCTGGGGTACAATAATCTGGGCAGTGTGCTTTGCGACCTGGGCGATGCCAATACCGCTATCGAAATCCTGCGCACGGCGATCTATCGCATGCCGCAGGAAGCTGTGCTGTGGAATTCACTGGCCACGGTCCTGTCCGAGCAGGGTCGGGCAGAAGAGGCGCTCATCTTTTACAAGGAAGCCATCGCGCTTGATCCTGGCTATTCCCGTCCCTGGCATAACCTTGCCTTTGCCCTGTCCCATCTGGGCAGACTTGAAGAATCGCTGGAGGCCTATGACGAGGCTCTGGCGCGGGCCGTTGACCTCGTAGATCTCCGGGAAGGACGTCATTCGCGCAGCATCTGTCTTATCGGGATGGGCCGTCTCGACGAAGGTTTTCGCGAATACGAGATCCGCAATGACCCGAGCTTTCGGTCCTATGTGCGCTACATGGTCGATGCTCCGACCTGGCAGGGCGAGGCGCTGGACGGCAAGCGCCTGCTCGTGATCGGCGAGCAGGGGCTGGGCGACGAGATCATGTTTGCCTCCGTGCTGCCCGATCTTTATCGCGCTGTGGGCCGGCGTGGTCAGCTGATGATTGCAGTTGATCCGCGCCTCGTATCTCTGGTGCAGCGTTCCTTTCCCAAAGCAATTGTCGGCGGTTACGAAGACCGCAGGTTTGTCGACGGTGAGGACCGGAAGGAATTCCGCTATATTCCCTTCGCCACAGCCGATCAGCGACCGGACTATTACATTCCGATGGCATCGGCGCTGCAGTTCACCCGCACCCGCATCGAAGACTTTCCCAAGGCGTCATTCCTGACGCCTGAGCCTGCGCGGGTCGCACAGCTGCGCGCCCGTCTGCTGTCTCTGGGGACGGGGCCATTCGTCGGCATCTGCTGGCGTTCGATGCTGCAGGACGTCAAGCGCAACAAGTATTTCAGTGCACTCGAGCAGTGGGTACCGATCCTGCGCACCCAGGGCGTGGAGTTCGTCAATCTGCAGTACGGCGCGTGTGAAGACGAGCTGACCGAGGTGTGTGCCCGCCACAAGGTGACGGTACACCGGCTGCAGGGACTTGATTTGAAGAGTGACATCGACGGTGCAGCTGCGCTCAGCGCCGCGCTCGATCTTGTGATCTCAGCACCTACGGCGGCGGCTGCGACAGCGGCAAGCGTCGGCACCGAAACCTGGATTTTGACCGCAGGGCGGACGTGGCCCCAGCTCGGAACGCCCTGCTATCCCTGGTATCGGGCAGCTCCTGTTTTCCATCCGCGGAACTTCGCCGACTGGGATCAACTGCTTCCTGAGGTGGCTGCGGCATTGTCCGGTTTTGCCGCGCGGCTGAGTGCTGCCTAGTCGCGCAAGAGCTCGTTGATCGATGTTTTCTGCCGGGTACGCGCGTCGACGCGCTTGACGATGACAGCGCAGTACAGCGATGGCTTGCCATCGCCGCCGCCGTGCGTTCCGGCCACTACTACGGAGTATGGCGGTACCCGCCCGTAAAAGATCTCGCCTGTCTGCCGGTCGATGATCTTGGTGGACTGGCCGAGATAGACCCCCATCGACAGCACTGAACCTTCGCCAACAATCACTCCTTCAGCGACCTCCGAGCGCGCGCCGATGAAGCAGTTGTCCTCGATAATGACAGGGTTGGCCTGCAGAGGCTCGAGCACGCCGCCGATGCCGACGCCGCCGGACAGGTGGCAGCGAGCCCCGATCTGCGCACACGATCCAACCGTTGCCCAGGTGTCGACCATGGTGTCGGGTCCGACATAAGCGCCGAGATTGACGAAGCTCGGCATCAGGACGCAGCCCTTGGCGATAAACGCCGAACGTCGGACAATGGCACCAGGAACCGCGCGCATGCCCGCTTCGGCAAAGCGCGCAGCGTTCCAGTTGAGAAATTTCGAATCCACCTTGTCCCACCAGATGGCGCCGCCTGCGCCACCATGGATCTCCTTCATGTCGTAGAGACGGAAGGAGAGCAGGACCGCCTGCTTGAGCCATTGCTCAACATGCCAGGCATCATCGACCTTGACTGCGACCCGGTATTGCCCGCGATCGAGGCCTTCGAGTGCCGCTTCGACCGCGTCACGTACTGGGCCCTTGCTGCTGGAAGAAAGGCTGTCGCGATCCTGCCAGGCATCTTCGATGATACGTTTGAGTTCCGCAGTCATTGGCCGGTCCTGATGGTGTGCAAAAAGCGGGGAAGGTCTTCGGTCTCGTAATGCACGTAGGCGGGGCGCTCGGCAAGCGGTTCCGTGAAGGACTGCGGGCCTGTGCGACACCATATGGTGGTTATTCCAAGTGCATGGGCAGGCTTGAGATTGCGCAGGCTGTCGTCGAAAAAGGCCGTGGTGGCCGGGGACGTGGCGATGTGCTGATAGGCACAGGGATGGGGTTTGGGCTGCGCCCCCATGGTTCTGGCATCAATGATTGCGTGGAAGAGATCCGCAACGCCGAGGCGGGTCAGCACCTGGGCGGCGTATTGGCCACAATTATTGGTAAAGATGAGCCGCTGTCCTTTCAGGCGGGCGATCCCCTGGCGCAGGTCATCGCTCTCCTGCAGACCAAGAAGGTCCAAATCGTTGACGAACGCATGGTACCGTTCGCTGTCGATCGTATGATGGCGCAGCAGACCAGCAAAGGTTGAGCCGTACTGTTCGAGATAGCGCTTTTGCAGGGCAAAGGCGGCATCGCGCGGTAAATCGAGCGTGCGCTGCAGAAACAGGCAGATACGTTCGCTCATGACGGCGTGGGTTCTGGGATCAACGCGATAAAGGGTGTGATCAAGGTCGAAAACCCAGGTCTTTATGGCGGACAGATCAGCGTGGGGGGCGTGCATGAGCGGCAACATGGGCCATCGCCTGAAGGCTTTCAAGCGCATGCGGAAAGACTTCGCTAACCAATCCTGTTGAACGGCTGTTAAGCGCCGGCCCACGACAGTGATGCGGTGATGCCAGGATGGCGTGCGTGACCGCGACCAAATCTGTTCGAGCCGGCTTTCTGACCCGCGACGAAGTGCTGCGCCTGATTGCGCGGCGGGGTGAAGAGTTGCGCCAGGCGCTGGCGCACAATCCTGATGCCGACCCGCGCGTACTTGCCTTCCTGGCCGAGGAAGGTTCGCTCGCTGCCCAGCGCGCGGTGGCGGCCAACCCAGGGGCCACGGCCGCGACCAACGCACGCCTTGCCCGTTCGCGCGACGAGGAAGTGCGGGCTGAACTTGCGCGCAAGATTGGTCGGCTTTTGCCTGGCCTGACGCAGGAGGCAAGTGAGGAGGTCCGACGGCTGACCCTCGATACCCTGCAATGCCTTGCCGATGACGAGATGCCCCGTGTCCGGGCCATTCTGGCTGAAGGCATCAAGTCCCTGACCTGCGTGCCGCGAAAACTGATCCGCAAGCTGGCCCGCGATGTGGAGTGCGTCAGCGCCCCGATTCTCGAATATTCGCCGCTGCTGTCCGATGCTGATCTGATTGACATCATTACCACGGTCGGAGCCCATCATGCGCTCCTGGCCATCGCCAAGCGTCGGCCGCTGACGGCAGCCGTCAGTGATCTCATTGTTGCCGCACAGGATATCCCTGCGGTGGCGGCCCTGCTCAACAATGCGGACGCAAACATTCGCACCAAAACGCTGGAGAAGATCGCCGAACAGGCAGAAAGCATCGGCGCCTGGCAGGGCCCTCTGTCACTGCGGGCCGGACTGTCGCAGCGGGCGATCCGAAGGATTGCGGGATTTGCCGGCGCTGCATTGATCGAACGGCTGTCGCAACGCCATGACCTTGATACACGCACCCGGGCGCATCTGCGCAGCGTGCTCAAAAAGCGTTTGGACAGCGCAACACCTGCGGGCGTGCGGCAGGTGATGGAGCTGTCTCGTCGCGGGCGTATAGATGATGCCTATGTGATGGGGCTTGCGTTGGCCGGCAATCGTGCCGGAGTGGTGGCGGCGCTATCGGCTGGCGCCGGAATCTCAGCCGAAACGGTTGAGCGCATTCTCGCCCTCGGACAGGCCAAGCCATTGACCGCTCTTGTCTGGCGCGCGGGCTTCAGCATGCGGGTGGCGTTCAAGATCCAGACCTGTCTGCTGCATCTGCCCGCCCATCTGGTGCTGCCGGCCCGTGATGGAGTGCATTTTCCGCTCAGCGAAGACGAAATGCGCTGGCATCTCGAATATTTCGGGATCTGAACCGGCCCTCAGTGCGGCTCCGGCACCAGACCATGTTCGCTGACATGGGCGGTGTAGCCGGGACGATGGCGCAGATTCGTGGCCTCAAACCCCGCGGCCTTCAGTCCGCGTGCCGAACAGCTGCCCTGGCCCTCTACGTCAAAGGTGATGTCGGTGATGCAGAAGCGGGCCCGCCCTGTGACCAGTCGGCGCCCCTTGGGTCCTTCTGCCAGCAGGTATACCGGCCCGGCAAGTTTCGCTGTTAGTGCCTGGATACAGCGGCCGGGACCCACCTGCCACCAGCCACGGGTATGCCATTGGCCCTGCTCGTGGTCGGCGAGCGCCACGAAGGCCCGGGCGGAAGTGTCATTGCAGACGCCATAGCCGTTGGGCGCGGCCCGGTTGAGGGCCGCGCTCTCCAGAGCATCGAACACCGCAGAAATCGGGGCCGTGCTGGCGATGTGCATACGCGCCCGGAAGGCGGCAAGGGCGTGGGCGGGATGGGCGCCATTGAGCCCGGCTGATGAGAGAAGGCGCGCAAGGCCCGCTGCCTGGGCTGCCCTCGCGGTGCCCAGTGACGGGGTCTGGCCAAAGGTCTGGGTCCAGTTGGGCTGACCGTGAGGATCGATGCGGAAGAACGGTAAGGGATGGGCGCCCTGGCAATTTGGATTCCCGCGCGCCGCAGTAGAGCGGAAGTCCGAGCTGCGGGCGCAGAGCCAGGCTGATCCGCCCCAGGCCCTGCGGGGACCGTCATAGGCCCTGGCGCTACGCGCATAGACAAAGGTTGTCTGCGTCGCCAGGTCGCCATCAAGTACGGTTTTGCAGAACCCGGGTATGAGACGGATCCAACCTGCGGTGACTACCGTGCCGGCTCGTTCCACGCCAGTGGCGACGTCAAGGATGTAGCTGGTGCGATTGCACAACTTCAACCCGGCAGCGGCTGGAACCGGCAGAAGCGTAACTACGGCGAGCCCAAACGCAGCCCATGGCATCTTCATCGCTCTGCTCCAGGGCTGGCGAGCGGACCGCTGCCTACGCCGGACCGGCAGGGCGATATCCAGGAACCCGGGACGCAGGATCTTCGGACGGTGGTTCGGCATCACCCGGTTCTGTCTAGACCATTTGTGCGTCGATGAAGAGAGCTTGTATCGAGACGATGACAGCCAGTCCGTGCGGGGGGGCGGAGGAGGCCAGCGAGATCCGTCCTTCCCTGGGGTTGGGGTATGCGACGCCACCTGATCGTTATCTGGTCCCTGAGAGGGTGATCCAGTCGGCTAGCACTCAGGCAGTAATGAGGGTGCCGGCACCGTGCTCGGTGAACAGCTCGAGCAAGAGAGCATGGGCAATACGGCCATCGAGGATGACGGCCGCCGTAACTCCAGCTTCGACCGCCTCGATCGCAGTTTCGATCTTGGGGATCA